>JBEEOB010000088.1:0-6075 GCA_041191865.1 Bacteroidota bacterium | reverse complement strand
TGCTTTTCTACTCAAAAATCTCACAAATTTCACAATAATAATTGGAATCACCGTAATTTAGCGAATTCAAAATTCAATTATGTTCCAATTTCTACGTTCTAACGCATCTATTCCACTAATAATCATGTTGGTGATTTGGGGATTGGCTACATTTCTCTTTGTTCAAGCGGATATCGAGCCCTTTTATTGGGAATTGAAGAATCATTTGATTGGACAAAAACTCAATGAAGGCTTTCGAATGTACCAAGACATTCGTGATAATTCAGGACCCTTTTCTGCCGGTTTTTTTCAATTATTAGACGCACTCTCGATTCCGATTTCGATGAATGCCTATTGGGCGAGCGGATTAATTATTTTCCAAGCGTTTATCTTTCAGCGCACGATTCAACGCTTCGAATTAATGCCACCGATGGGGTATCTGCCATTTTTTGTCTATGCAATCTTTTTCCATTTTTCATTGGAATTCATCGTCCCTTCCGCCGCATTATTAGGTTTGAGTTTTTTGATGCTAGCCTGGCAGGAAATTGTCAAACAACAAAGTACCTTAAATGTTGATGACCGTGTATTTTTAATTGGCCTTTTCATTGGTGCTGCCGGCTTATGTTACCCAAGTTATTTCCTTTTTATCTTCTGGGGCATACTGAGTTTAGTCTTTTATTCGGGTATCAATATCCGCCAAATGCTCTTGGTACTTGTGGGATTTCTCATCATCAATATCATCACGGGATTGGTGTATACCTATCACGGAAACTTCCCTTACCTGATACAAGTATTTAAAAATTCGGCCATTCAATTTCATGCTCCTGCCTGGGAACAAGTGAAAGAAATGGCTTGGGCCTATATTCCGGCTTTAGGTTTTGCAGTATATGGATTTTGGAAGGTCGTTGAAAACCCTAAGATTAAATCGACGGGGCAAAAAGCCCAACAGACGAATTTGATATGGATTTTCACAGGCTTTATTGCCATTTTCACTTTACCCGCCACCGCAAGTAATAACGTATTATTTTTCTTGCCGGCTCTCGCATATTTCAGCTTAAATAGTTTTTTCCTATTGAAGAAATACTGGGTGCGCGAATTGATGCTTTGGCTCATGCTTGGACTAATCTACTTTTCGTTACAGTGGGATTGGAAACTTCAAGAAAATAAGCGAATTAAGCCATCTGAAATTTCCATTCGAAATGAAAAATTAATGGTTTTAGGACCACAGATTGAGGCCTACCGGTTTAATCAAATGGCTGGTCCCTTTGTGAATTGGGAATTATCCAAATCGATCTTCAACGAATTGGATCAATTTAAAACAATCGTTTTGCTAGACCAATACATGACACAAGACCCGCCGAATTACATCTATGACCCGATGGGAAAATTCAAGCGCGTACAAAATTACCTCCCCTACCTCCAAAAGAGATACCAGCTAACGAATAATCACCTATACAAACGTATAAATTAGCAGCAAGCAATTTTGCCTACGCGACCCGCATGACGGCCACCTTCAAAAGGGGTATCAATAAATGCTTGTAAACATGCTTTGGCTTCCTCCAAAGAGATAAAGCGAACGGGCAAACAAATCACATTCGCATCATTGTGTTGACGAACCAATTTGGCAACCTCTACATTCCATGCCAAACCCGCACGGATTCCTTGGTGTTTATTGGCCGTTATCGCCACCCCATTCGCGCTTCCACAAAGTAATAAACCAAACGTTGATTCCCCCTTTTCTACCGACTCTGCAACGGGATGCGCAAAATCAGGATAATCCACAGAATCCGCTGAAAATGTACCACAATCCTTTACCGTGATACCTTGTGTTGTTAAAAAATCAATTAATTGATCTTTGTAATCAAATCCTGCGTGATCGCCTCCTACGGCGAAAGATTTTGCTAATGTCATAAAAAAGGGAGTCAAAATTTTAACAAAGGTAAGCCGATATCACTTACATTTGCCAATGTTCAAACAGATATATTATGACAGATCAGTGGAGAGAAGATGAAGACCGAATTAAAAAAGTATTCGGAGACAAAACATGGGCACAAATAAAATCCGAAGAGTCTTGGCGGATTTTCAAAATCATGAGTGAATTTGTGGAGGGAATCGACAAATTATCTAAAATAGGTCCCTGTGTGAGTATTTTCGGTTCGGCAAGAACGAAACCCGAAGACAAATATTATCAAATGGCGGAACAAATCGCCGCAAAACTTGTCCGGCATGGATATGGCGTGATTACGGGTGGCGGCCCGGGTATCATGGAAGCAGGCAATAAAGGAGCCAAAAGTGAACATGGTCGGTCCGTTGGATTGAACATTGAACTTCCCTTTGAACAAACCCCAAACCCTTTTATTGATCACGATAAGAATATCAATTTTGATTTCTTTTTTGTGCGAAAAGTGATGTTTGTGAAATATTCACAGGGATTCATCATCATGCCGGGTGGCTTTGGCACCTTGGATGAAATGTTTGAATCGTTAACGTTGATTCAAACACATAAAATCGGTCGCTTTCCGGTAGTCTTGGTGGGAACAGCCTATTGGTCCGGCTTATTCGAATGGATGAAGACAACCATGGTAGCACATGGTAATATCCACGAAGAAGATTTGGAGTTCTTTTCCATCGTGGATACCCCGACGGATGCCGTGCGAATTATCGATGAATTCTATGCAAAATATTTATTAAAACCCAATTTCTAAGCCTTAGCAAAGAAGGCTTTTAATTCATTTAGCGGCAAGGCATTTAGGGTTAAGGCCTTCAATAAGCCCCCCTTTCTGCCTACGCGAACACCATATTCCATGTCCTTCAGGCCTTCTATTTTGTGCGCATCCGGATTAATGGAAACATATACGCCTTTGTCCATGGCTTCATAGATGTGTCGCCAATCTAAATCCAATCGATAAGGACTCGCATTCAATTCAATACTGACACCATTGGCTTTACATGCATCCAAAATCTTGCTGGTATCAATCGGATAGCCATTTCGGGTTAATAATAAACGACCTGTCGGATGACCTAAAATACTTGTATACGGATTTTCAATGGCTTTGATGAGTCGGCCCATGGCACGTTCCTCATCCATGACCAATTGGGCATGCACGGAGGCAACCACATAATCAAAGGATGCCAAAATTCGATCATTATAATCCAAGCTACCATCAGGTAAAATATCGGCTTCGATTCCTTTGAGAATCTGAAAGTCAGTCCACGTTTGATTCAAGGCGTCTATTTCGGCATGTTGTCGCATGATATCTTCCTCTTTCAATCCACCGGCATAAGCCGCGTATTGCGAATGATCCGCGATACCGAAATAACTTAATCCGAGGGCCCGACAAGCCTCAGCCATTTCCTGCAGTGTATTTCTTCCATCGGAATAAGTCGAGTGATTATGCAAACAACCTGTTAAATCAGTAAGTTGAATGAGATCGGATGCTTGATGTTTAGCAGCCCAATCGAACTCTTTAAATCCCTCTCGCATTTCCGGTACAATGTATGGAAGTTGTTGAGAGGTATAAATCGTCTCTTCTTGTTGGATATTTTTCTGTTGGAAAAAATTCACTAAAGCCAAATGCTCGGGATTCGCGCCCAATTGAAATTGCAAAGCAACGTGTTGCGAAGCATCTGTAAAATGGATCTCAATGGGAATCAAATGACCAACTAAATGACCACGCCAAGTAAAGGGCGAAGATTGTTGGTAATCCGTTTGCATCCCTTCGATTGCTTCAATAAGGCCTTGCGCACCGAACATATCAGCCGTTTCCACGACAAAAACCAAGCTCGAAATCACTTCGCAATTCCGGCTCAACTCACCTGAAACCGATATATTTGGAAAGGCAGGTAGCAATAATTCCAGCAAATGATCGCTTAATTTCCCGGCTTTATCTAAGCGTAATTTCTTGCGATTTTCCTTCAAGAATAAAATATAAGCTTTGACATTCTCCTGAATGGCTTTGCCAAAACCTTTGAGTTGCTCAAGGTGGTTGGCATAACAAGCTGCCAACAAATCGTCTAATTCCGTGATACCTAATTCGCGCCAGATAATACCCACTTTTTTGGGGCCCAAACCTTTAATTTTCAGGATATCCAAAATTCCAGGAGGCGTTTGTTCAACCATAGCCTCGAGGTCTGGGCACGTACCCGTTTGGGCGATATCTTGCACAATCTGAACAACCACCTTCCCTACTCCGGGAATCGCATAAAGGTCATCCAAATTGCAATGAGCGATTCGTCCTGCATATTTATCCAGTCCGCGTGCTGCGAAACTGAGGTTCTTACTTTTAAATTCGTTGATGCCGTGCACATCCCACAATTTGACTAAGAGCTCTAGGGCATCAACAATTTGTTCGTTCTCCATGCTTAAAATAAAGACATTTGTTGGTTTAGACCGGCGTATCCTTCATGATTGAGTAACCACTCTTTCCGCCACAATTCCCCTGCATAACCGACCATGGCGCCATTGGAACCGATGACCCGGTGACAAGGAATTCGCAATAAAACTGGATTTTGGCCATTGGCATTTCCGACAGCCTGAGCGGCTTTGGGCTGGCCGATTCGATCCGCAA
Organism: Bacteroidota bacterium; assembly: GCA_041191865.1. Taxonomy (GTDB): domain Bacteria; phylum Bacteroidota; class Bacteroidia; order Cytophagales; family Spirosomataceae; genus Aquirufa. Next base: position 1,528 of record JBEEOB010000088.1, on the reverse strand, counting down.
TATCCCGGTAAGTCCAGGCTTCCCCAGTAGGAATTTCCGTTAAGGATTTCCAAACCTTTTCTTGGAATTCAGTACCCAAATGCGGCGCAACAGGACATTTCCAGTTATAATGCTTTTGAGTAAAATAGCCTTGTAAATCGGCAAGAATCAACTGTTCTAATTCGAGATTATCCGTGTGATTATCTCCCATTTGTTCCACAAATCTGAGACTGGAGATACCTTGTTGCGTGTATTCCACACGAATCGCGCCAATGGGGCTGTCAAAAAAGAGAAAATTCAATAAAATCATGTCGCAAATTACAATCAAAAAAGTGTTTTAAATTGTAAAATTTTGGTAATTAACTGAAATTTCCGACTAAGTTTTAAAAAAAGGGATTGCTCGAGGACCAATTGTAAATTTTAAATTCTAAATTATTTCAACATCAAGCATTTACTAAAATAAGAAGCGTATGAATTTCACATTTGACCAATACGAGACCGAGGGATTTTATGACGAAATGTTCACTGATACGGGTGAAGTTCGTCCGGGTTATACACATTTCAAGGAGCGTGTCGAGCAATTAAAACAAGCTGAATTCACACGCCGGCAACAATCTGCAGAACGCGCCCTCATGGCGATGGGAATTACGTTTAACGTATATGCAGAAAATGAAGGAACCGAACGCATCATGCCCGTGGACATTATACCACGAATCGTGGAAGCCAAAGAATGGGAAAAGATTGAGAAAGGGCTCATTCAACGCATTACGGCATTAAATCTATTTCTGAATGATATATATTCCGATCAAAAAATCATCAAAGATGGCATTATTCCGGCCGAGGTGATTGAGTCTTCGAAAGACTTCTTAAGACCCTGCATCGGAATTAAACCTGCCAAAAACATATACATCCACATTACCGGCACGGATTTAATTCGGGGTGCTGATGGAGAATATATGATCTTGGAAGATAATCTACGATGTCCATCCGGCGTTTCATATATGATGGAGAACCGGGAATTATTGAAGCAAACTTTTCCAGAAGTCGTTGCCAAAACTCAAATTCGGCCTATTTCGGACTACCCGCACAAATTATTGGAGATGTTGCGATTCATCAGTGACCGACCGGAACCTACGGTGGTGGTCTTGACACCGGGGATTTATAATTCAGCCTATTTTGAGCATTCGTATTTGGCCCAACAAATGGGTGTGGAATTGGTGGATGCCCGTGATTTAGTTGTACATGAAGGATATGTCAAAATGCGCACGACCAAAGGATTCCAAGTTGTGGATGTGATTTACCGTCGGATCGATGATACCTTTTTAGACCCTACGGTCTTTAATCCCGATTCAATGATTGGTATACCAGGCATTTTTGATGTATACAAAAATGGAAAGGTTGCCATAGCGAATGCCCCTGGAACCGGCGTGGCAGACGATAAAGTTATCTATGCATACGTTCCTCGCATCATCAAATACTATTTAAACGAAGAGCCCATCATTCAAAATGTCAAAACGTATATCTGTTCGGAAGAGGAAGACCGCAACTA
>JBEEOB010000087.1:0-8793 GCA_041191865.1 Bacteroidota bacterium | reverse complement strand
CCCTTCGGATAATCACTCATTTTCAAGATGTAATTGGACCCACAGATGTAGGGTTTGGTGGTCATCAATCCGCCATCGCTGAATTGCGACATGCCGTAGACGTTAGGCACCATCACCCAATCATACGCGTCGATGTACATTTCCATGAACCAACGATAGACCGCGTCGGGTTTAATTTCGCACAATAACATAAAATTTCCGAGCACCATCAGGCGTTCGATGTGGTGATTGTAACCCGTTTTTAGGAGTTTTAGAATGGTTTGATCGATGGGTGCTAAGCCAGTCGTTCCCGTATAAAAAGCTGCCGGCATTTCGTTCGTGAAACCCCAGTAATTCGTGGTACGTTGCTGCACGCTTATTTTACGATAGAGCAATTGGACAAATTCACGCCAACCGATTATTTGTCTAATAAATCCCTCCACGCTGTTTAAAGGCCCTCCGCTCGCCGCCACACGTTCAATAACGTTAGCAGGATTCAATAATCCTGCGTTGATTAATGGACTTAAAATACTATGAAACAAGGTCTTTTCTTGTGCCTTGATCGCATCTTCATAATCGCCAAATAAATGCATCCGTTCCCGCATAAACAATTCCAATGCCGCTTGCGCTTCCGCATGTGTCACAGGATAATAAGCCCCCGAAAAGGGCATGTCGCTAGAACCCGGATTATCGTGAAAATGCATCGTGACATATTCAATGGCCTCTTGTATATAGGGGTTCGCTGCCGACTCCGGAAAGGGTGCCGGAATGAAGGTATTCTTCGGAATTTTCTTTCGGTTTTCGGTGTCATAAGTCCATTGACCACCCACGGGTTTGCCGTCTTCCTCTAGCAAGATACCTCGGTCTTTCCGTTGTTGGGTATAGAAAGCTGTTTGATAATAGGGCTTACGATTACCCAATAAGGCGGTGTCTGTATTTAGGAAATTAGGACTAGGTAAAAAATGAATGCTGCCCGACTTACGTAAGCGTCTTTCTAGCAAATAATCATTCGGATCGAACAACGAAATACCGCTTTTGATGAACTCGCACAAGGCAACCTCGGAAGAGCGCTCATCCTGCGCATCAATGTATTCAACCGTCTTTCCCGCAGCACGCAAACGATCCGCAAAGGCGCGCATACTCGCTCGGTGGAAAATCAATTTTTGCTTATGGAAGGCGTACTTTTTAAAGAATAATTCGGATTCTATCAGGTAGAAAACGTCAGCTTCTTGAGCCAAGGTCTCTTCGAAAAGTTGGTGCGGAAAAATTAGGAATGCGCTCATTTGTTCACGTGTTTTTCTAAGATTCGCGCCCCCTCTTGTCGGGCCTTTTTCGTTTTCCGTAATCCCCAAACTTGGTCGGAAGCCGTTTTTCTTGTCGCTTCTAAATCGACCACAGGTGCCGGGTAATCCACCCCGATTTTAACCCCATATAAAGTCTGCTCCATGTCACTTAATTTCCAGGGTTCATGGATCAGGGTGGAGGGAATTGCTGCTAACTCGGGTACCCATTTTTTAATAAAAATTCCGTCCGGATCGTGGGCATAAGAATTCTTGATCGGGTTATAAATGCGGATGGTATTGATTCCCGTTAAGCCCGCTTGCATCTGAATTTGGGGGTAATGAATACCCGGTTCGTAATCGAGAAATTGCTTGGCCAAATGCATTGCCGCATCGCGCCAATCCTGCCAGAGATTAAAGACAAAAAAAGAAACGACCATCGCGCGCATACGGAAATTCAAGTAGCCCGTTGCTTCGACGCAGCGCATGCAAGCATCCACCAACGGAACCCCGGTTTTACCCGATTGCCAGGCCTGAATTAACATGGGATTAGGTGATTTCTCCAGACTTTGGTAGGCCTTGTTCACGGGTTCAAATTCCATCCGACACTCATCTTCGAATTTCTGCATGAAATGACTTTGCCAATGCAAACGAGAAATGAAATTCTGTAAAGACCGTTTGTTTTTGGCGTTTGGATAATGCTGCATGGTATAGGTGTAGGCCATCCGCATGCTGATGTTTCCGTAGGCTAAATAGGGTGAAAGCCGGCTGCAGGCCTTTCGACTCGCCTCGGGTTTACTAATGCAAGAACTATAAGCAGGATGCCGAGTCTCCATGAAACTCTTCAAGTATTTCCAGCCCCAATATTCGCCCCCTTCCTGGAAAACGGGATTGCGGGTACTAAATGCTGCAGGGAGTTCAGGACCCTTGAGGGCTTCATAAAAAGTAGGATTCAAGCGTAATAAATTCCAGTTGTCCTCGCGCTGAAAAAAGGGCTCTTGACGCATGGTGGCCTCCCAACGTTGCTGCCAGGTTTTCCGTGATTTCAAGCGGCGGATAACACCGTTCGTTGGCGTTTCGCTCCAAGCAATCTTTTCCCGTGCGCAAAAATCTGCCACGACTTTATCCCGCTGAAAGCTAAGCCCATTGCCGATTTCTTCGTGCGAGAAAATGCTTTGGATATCATATTCAGAAACCAAGGCCTGAAACACCGGGATTACTTCCGAATGAAATAAATAAAGGGATCCTTTTCGGTCCTCGAGCCGCCCTTGCATTTCGACCAAGGACTCATGTACAAAACGCCAATGTCGGATATCCGTATCAGGCGATTCGATTAGCGAGGGTTCAAAAAAATAGACCAATAAGGTGGGAATATCAGATGCCAAAGCTCGGTACAAAGGTTCGTGATCCGTAAACCGGAGATCACGTTTAAACCAGACAATATGGATGGGGGCTTTGGGCATAAAAACATAACTTAAAAAGCCTCACGTTGTTTTGAGAAATAATTGGCGTAGTTTTGCAGCGATTTTAATCTTAATGTATCAAAATGAAACAATCATTACGCGTCGTTTTTTTCTTACTTATCACGTTAACGCTGAAAGCCCAAACAGGTAGCATCGAATTGAGCACAGGAGGCTTCTCCTTTATTCCTGCTTTTACTTCGAAGGAACCGAATATCATTATCAATGCGAGCACAAATCCGAAGAAAAGATTGACGGGTTCTCTCATGTACATGATGCGGATGAAGAGCATGACACCTACCACGGTAGCGTTATTTACGCGCTATCGGTTTATCGACCGTAAGTTCAAGGCGATTGTTGGTCTTCATATTCCGGCCTTTCAAATGACGGAAGATTACGAGGTGACGAGCTTCTTCGGACGGGAATTAACGATGATTTATCCCATTAATGAGAAGTGGAACATAGGTTCATTTATCTTAAATGGTAATGCGCGGAATACCGACTTTAAAGTGACCTTGGTATCCGGGAATACGAATTATCACCACAAAAAGTGGAATTTGTTAACGCAGGGCTATTACCTAAGCGTTGGCGATTTGACCGGTGTCGCAGAAACCATTACCTATGATTTAACGAAGCATTTTCAAGCCAAAGCTTTTGGCAATTATACACTGACGGATGGGCAGGCCATCGCAACAGTAGGCTTGAATTATAAGTTATAAAAAAAGGGAGCACCTGCTCCCTTTTTCATTAATAAGACAATCCCTGTCCGAAGGCAAACAGTCCGTAACCCGGACCTTCCATATAACCTGGGACATCGGATTTATTCGCTTCCACAGCTGCTTGATTCACCGGTGTAGTGAACGGCATTTTCCCACTCGGGTTATATGCGCCTGTTACGATATCCAATAAGGCCTCTTGCGTTGTTCCAAAAGTCGCAATCACCGATTTCGCTTTTCCCTTATCGATTTCTTCAATCACCCATGGGTTCGTGTAATTGATTGCTACGATGGTGGGCTTAGCGTTCAGAATTTCATGTACGTGGTTTACATCGATGCGATTTGCGGATAAGTTCAAATCAATTTTAGAACCTTGTGAGCTGAACAATCCACCTGCTGATGGAATCAACCACAGCAAAACAACATCCGCTTCCTCTTTCGTGGATACGAATTCTAAACCTGGGTAATTGGGTTTCGCGACCTTAATCGCTTCGCCCCCGCTGCGACCCGGTTGAGCATAGGTCTCAAAATATACTTTGGTTTTCTTGGCTAATGGCAATCGTTTTTCATCGTTGCGTAGTAAGACAATGGATTTGCGTAAGGCTAACTCAGCTGCTGCAACAGCTTCCTTGTTGCCCACAATTTTCGTTGCCTCATCCACATCCACATAGGGATTTTCAAACAAGCCCAATTCGAATTTTTCTGTCAATAATTTCGCGACCGATTGATCAATACGTTCCTCTTTAATTAAGCCTTTTTTCACAACTTCGATCAGTGTCGTTGGGTCCGCTGCGCCTGAGAAAATATCCACACCCGCGTTCAATGCTTTTTGATAACGTTCCTCAATGCTTAATTTTTCGACGCCCCAAGGCATCATTTCAATCGGACCCGTATCGGAATTGATGATTCCGTGAAAGCCCAATTTGCCTTGCAATAAATCACCAATCATCGCCTTGTTAAACGAGAATCCGACCTCCTCAAATTCCTTGCCTTTGGGTGCAGAGTAGTAGGGCATAATGGCCGAAGTGCCGGCGGCAATCGCAGCTTTAAATGGCTTCACATGAAAATCGAACATGCCACCTGGGTAGTGTGCAAATTTTCCCCAGTCGAAATGTGAATCTTGTCCGCCTTCTTGAGGTCCACCACCGGGAAAGTGTTTGGTCGTCATCGCAACCGATGTGCTAGAAAGCTTTGTTCCTTGGAATCCTAAAACGATTTGGGTAATCATGTTTGAAGTCAAATCGGCATCTTCGCCGAAGGTTCCTTCGACACGTCCCCAACGAGGCTCTGTCGCCAAATCCGCCATGTACATGTAGCCTTTGCGTAAACCCACGGCACGCCATTCGGTCGCAGCAGTCTCCGCAAATTTGCGAGTTAAGGCAAAATCGCGCATCGCGGCTAGGCCCAATTCGCCAGGCCATTTCGAAAAGGAAGTTAAGCCTACACTCAGTCCGACGGAGGCATCCGTTGTTACGTGATTACGTGGATTCGAAGCAACGATGGCTGGAATTCCCAAACGAGTGCTTTCGCACAGCGCTTGTAAATTATTCGACCATTTAGCCATAATTTCCGGTTCCGCATTCGCTCGTAAGATAAAATGACGTAAATGAAATTGCGTCACGCCTTTGGTCGTTCCTGCGGCCGACATATTCGGCGCTCCCAGCGGTTTGCGGGTAAACATATTTGTATTCTGAACGAGGTCTTCTTCATTAAAGCCATCGGTGATTTTCGGTCTTGGACCACTGGTTCCTTGAACGCCGTTGGCGAAAACTTGGTCACCTCCCATGCGCGTGGTGCTGATGAGCATGAAACCTAATTTTTCTTCCAAGGTCATTTGGGATACGAGATCTTTCACCCGTGCTTCTACAGGTAATCGCCAATCCTCGTATTTATCTAATTTCTTGTTTTTATTAAGATCCTTGAAGTTCAAGTTCTTTACTTTCAAGGTTTCCACAGATCGTGACTGTAAAACGGGTTGATTCTGAGCCAACAAATTTCCGGATGCGAAAAGTAAAGCTAGCAGGATACGTGAATTCATAGGTTTTTTCTTTCTTTGTGTACTAAAGCAATGAGTAATCGATTTCTAATCATATGAAAGATCCCAATGTAGACGAATTTATACAAAGTGCCGACAAGTGGCGCGCTGAAATGGCGTATTTGCGACGCATATTACTCGACTGTTTGATGATCGAAACCTATAAATGGAAGACACCGGTTTATATGGTGGGTTCGAAAAATGTCATTGCGATCTCGAGTTTAAAAGAGCATTGTGCCTTGAATTTTTTCAATGGGGCACTGTTGCAGGACGAGGAAGGCTTATTAATTAAACCGGGGGAACATACCCAATTAGGACGCTGGATGAAGTTTAATTCGGTGGAGCAAATTTTAGCCCAAGAAGAACTTATTAAAGCCTATATCTTAGAAGCTATCGAGGTGGAAAAGCTTGGAATTAAGTTGGAGAAGCCTGCAGAAATACCTTATCCGGAAGAATTAGTCACTATTTTTGACGCGAAACCCGAGATGAAAGTGGCTTTCGAAAAACTCACGCCAGGTCGTCAACGCGCCTATTTGCGATTTTTCTCAGACGGCAAGCAATCCGAAACACGCACGTTGCGCATCGAGAAAAACGAAAAATATATTTTGAAAGGCATCGGTATTACAGATTGTATTTGTGGCCTAACGAAGCGAAAGCCGAGTTGCGATGGATCGCATAGAGCCATCGAGAATTTTAAAAGATGACGTAAAGAAGTCTTATGTCTGACGTTTTTTGGTATGTTTTTTAAGCCCAATTTTGCCCTATGAATTTTGGAGAACAATTAAAGGAAATCCGCACCTCGAAAGGATTAACGCAGAACGAACTTTCTGACAAGAGTGGCATCGCTTTGCGGACCGTTCAACGCATGGAACGCAACGAAGGGAAGCCGAGTTTGTATTCGATGAATGCGATCGGGGAAGTCCTAGGGGTGAATTTGACTTTGTTGTATGCTCCGGATGTTGAAACCGAAAAACGAAATATTATGGAAAGTACAGACCAACAATTGTGGGCTATCGCACGGAAGCGCGCAAAATTTAAAAGAAGTTTGAGCGCTTACTCGCTCGTTATCCCTTTTCTATGGGTTATCTGGTATATAACCATGCCAGGCGATATTAGGTGGAATCACCTTCCTTGGCCTATTTGGCCGATGCTTGGCTGGGGATTAGGACTCGGGATTCAATATGTGAATGCCTATGTCATCGAAGTCGGTTCGCTGGAACAGCGGGAATACGACAAGTTGAAGAACAAACAATAAAAAAAGCCGGCCTATGAAAGCCGGCTTTTTATCTCAAACCTCACTAATCAAGCTATTTAAAAGTCACATCAAAGCGATCTAAGTTCATCACTTTCGTCCAAGCCGCTACGAAATCCTTTACAAATTTTGTTTGTGCATCTTTCGTTGCATAGACTTCAGCAAGCGCACGTAACTCTGAATTAGACCCGAAAATCAAGTCGGCACGTGTCGCAGTTGCAACGACAGCACCTTTTTCATTTTTACCTACATATTCTTCTTTTGCTTCGTCAGTTGGCTTCCAAGTAGTTCCCATCTCCAACAAGTTGACAAAAAAGTCATTTGTTAAAGCATCTTTTTTCGTTGTAAATACGCCATGTTTCGAACCGTTGTAATTCGTGTTCAATACGCGCATTCCCCCTGTTAATACGGTCATTTCTGGCGCAGTCAAGGTTAGTAATTGTGCTTTGTCTACGAAAATTTCTTCTGTCGAAAGCGTGTAACGCGTTTTCATGTAATTGCGGAAACCATCGCCCATCGGCTCGAGCAAGTTAACCGATGCAATATCAGTTTGCTCCTGTGAAGCATCCATACGACCTGGTGTAAATGGAACCGCTGTTTTCACGCCCGCATTCGCTGCCGCTTTTTCAATGGCAGCTGAACCTCCTAGCACGATCAAGTCGGCGATAGAGATTTTTTTCTTGCCAGATTTAGCATTAAAATCTTTTTGAATTTTTTCCAAAACAGCTAATACTTTCTCCAATTGCTTCGGATTGTTTACCTCCCAATTACGTTGTGGCAATAGGCGGATACGTGCTCCGTTTGCACCACCACGGCGATCTGAATGCCGGTAAGTTGAAGCTGAAGCCCAGGCTGTTGAAACTAATTCGCTGATCGATAAACCAGAGTTCAATAGGGTTGTCTTCAAGGCTGCAATATCTTGTGCGTTCACAACCTCGTGATTCAATGCTGGAATTGGATCTTGCCATAGCAATTGTTCCTTCGGAACTTCTGGTCCTAAATACGTTGAGCTAGGACCCATGTCGCGGTGCGTTAATTTAAACCACGCTTTCGCGAAAGCCTTTGCATACAATTCAGGATTTTCTAAAAAACTACGCGAGATTTTCTCGTAAACAGGATCGGCACGTAAAGCGATATCCGTCGTTAACATGGTAGGCTTGTGGAAGGTATTTTTGTCAAATGCATCCGGGATGATGTTTGCGCTATTTTTCGCAATCCATTGGTTAGCACCTGCTGGGCTTTTCTCTAATGTCCACTCGTTATTGAACAACAAATGTAAGTAACCGATACCCCATTGCGTAGGTGTCGATGTCCAAGTCACCTCTAAGCCTGACGTGATTGCATCTTTTCCTTTCCCTGATTTGTATGTGCTTTTCCAGCCCAGTCCTTGCTCCTCGATTCCTGCCGCCTCTGGATCTGGACCTACGTTCGTCGCTGGACCCGCTCCGTGTGTTTTGCCAAACGTGTGACCGCCTGCGATCAAGGCAACTGTTTCCTCGTCGTTCATCGCCATACGGCCAAAGGTCTCCCGGATATCTTTGGCAGAAGCTACCGGATCGGGTACGCCATTAGGTCCTTCTGGATTCACATAGATTAAGCCCATTTGAACCGCAGCTAATGGAGACTCTAATTTACGGTCACCTGAGTAGCGATTTTTATCGTCCAACCATTTTTTCTCTGAACCCCAATATACATTTTCTTCGGGCTCCCAAACGTCCGTACGACCACCCGCAAAACCAAAAGTCTTAAAGCCCATTTGCTCTAGGGATACGTTTCCTGTCAAGACCATTAAGTCAGCCCAAGAAATTTTATCACCGTATTTTTGTTTGATCGGCCATAATAAACGACGAGCCTTATCCAGGTTTGTGTTATCTGGCCATGAGTTCAAGGGAGAGAAACGCTGCTGACCGGCACGCGCACCACCACGTCCATCCCCTGAACGGTAAGTACCCGCGCTATGCCACGCCATACGAATAAATAGGGGACCATAATTACCAAAGTCGGCCGGCCACCAATCTTGTGATTTCGTCAACACCGCCGCGATGTCTTTTTTCAACGCGAAATAGTCAAG
>JBEEOB010000086.1:0-16974 GCA_041191865.1 Bacteroidota bacterium | reverse complement strand
CGACGGATATCAGTTTTCTCAATACCACGTAACAATAAACCTACGTTATCACCAGCTTCACCGCGATCCAAGATCTTACGGAACATCTCAACACCAGTTACTACTGATTTCAAGTTTTCAGCTCCCATACCTAAGATATCAACTGCTTCACCTGAGTTAATAACACCCGTCTCGATTTTACCTGTTGCTACAGTACCACGACCTGTGATCGAGAATACGTCTTCAACTGGCATCAAGAATGCCTTATCAACATCACGCTTAGGAAGTGGAATCCAAGTGTCTACTGCTTCCATTAACGCTTCGATTGTAGCTACCCACTTGCCATCTCCGTTCAATCCACCTAATGCAGATCCTTGGATTACTGGAATGTTATCGCCATCGAATTCGTAGAATGAAAGAAGCTCACGGATCTCCATTTCAACTAATTCTAATAATTCTGGATCATCAACCATATCCACTTTGTTCATGAATACAACCAATTGAGGTACACCTACTTGGCGAGCCAAAAGGATGTGCTCACGTGTTTGTGGCATAGGTCCGTCAGTTGCAGCAACTACCAAGATAGCACCGTCCATTTGAGCAGCACCAGTAACCATGTTCTTCACGTAATCCGCGTGACCTGGACAGTCAACGTGTGCATAGTGACGGTTAGCTGTTGAATACTCAACGTGAGCCGTGTTAATCGTGATACCACGCTCTTTTTCTTCTGGAGCAGAGTCAATGGAAGAGAAATCTTTCTTCTCAGCAAGACCTTTTTCAGAAAGAACTTTAGTGATAGCAGCTGTTAAAGTTGTTTTACCGTGGTCAACGTGGCCAATTGTACCAATGTTAACGTGGGGTTTACTTCGGTCAAAATTCTCTTTTGCCATGATTATTTAGTTCTTAATTAAGTTATAAAAAATTTCAAATTGTACTTATTCAAATTCGGCCTTGCTTCATGCCTAGAGCCTTTGAGCAGGATTGAACTGCCGACCTCTTCCTTACCAAGGAAGTGCTCTACCACTGAGCTACAAAGGCAAAACCTTGCGGCCATTTTGGTTTGTCTAGTTTGACTTACCACAAATAAAAATATTACTCAGGCGGTTTTCTCCTAAGCAACATCTTTATTCTGAGCGGGAGACGGGGCTCGAACCCGCCACCTATAGCTTGGAAGGCTATCGCTCTACCAAATGAGCTACTCCCGCTGGCTAGATTCTCCTGTAAAAAGAATCTAAATTCAATAAATAAATGTGGGGACAGATGGATTCGAACCACCGTAGGCATTCACCAGCAGATTTACAGTCTGCCCCATTTGGCCGCTCTGGTATATCCCCTTCATTTTAATTCAGCGAAACGTTTTGCTGAAATAGTTCGCAAAAGTAGCTACTTTTTTGATTTCCGCAAAGCTCTCGACAAAAAAAATGTGATATTTTTTTATTAAAGTTTAATTCCGAAGCTAAATGCCGTCAATTGTGGTCCCAAATCCTTTTTGAATACAGGTGACAAATCATAATTAAAGAAGAACTCGCCTACATGGCGCAACGCAACTTCGGCTTTCACTCCATAACGCACCTGATTCAAATTGAAGTTTGACCCGATGCGGGATAAGTTGTCGGTCTTTTCCTCAATGGTTTTCGTCCAACTGTCTAAACGATAACTTACATAGCCCCCTAATCCAATCATGCGTATTGCCGACTGTTTACTAAATACAACATGCGGCACGATCGGTAACGTTATGTATGACACAGTCAGCTTGTTTTTACTTAATTCAATTTCATTGTTCTGCACATCGAACATTGGTTTGAAATTCGTAGATGAAGCGGCCTTGTTTACCACCCGGTTGTGATCAAACATAAAATTATACCAATCAAATGATAAACCGTAGCCCACCTTAAGCGCACTTTTCTTTCCTCGCGCGATCATCGCTGATGAAGAAAAATCTAGACTCACAAATCGTGATCCCAAGGGTTTTAATTCGGAATCAGTACTTAGGTAGGGACTCGGATAAACCGTAATTACATTTTCAGGCATTTTTCCAGTTAGGCCATTGAGTCCTAGGTAAACATTAAAACCTTTTCGCTGATACAGGTCTTTATTCTTGTTTTTCTGATCATCTTTTTTCGAATCCTTGCCCCAGGTCACATTTGTTTCTTCGCCATTCGCCTCTTTGACACGTACGCCATTCCAATCCACATGCACTTCTTCTTTCCCGTCTTTCACATGTATCCCATTCCACCCTACGCGCACTTCCTCTTTTCCATCACTGTGAATGACTAGCGCCTTTCCTAAGCTATCCGTTTTGATGTCAATCTTCTTTCGATCGTCATTGGGATACGTCATTTTGAAAGTCTCTTGTGGACCGGTGTAGGTAGCGCCCGATTTGATCACACCAATTTTGACTTTACTTTTCCCAATTTGAACGGATAGGCTACTGTCGCCTTCCGAATCAGTCCTGATAACGGTCCGAATATTTTGCCACAAACTATCGGTTAGTACCAAGCCCTTACTTTGGAAAACTTGCTCTAACTCTTCCCTTAGGGTTTTACTGTTATTTTGTTTCCCCCCCAAGATGGTTTGATTTCGTTTATCAATTTTCAATAATAAGCTGTCTGGATTATTATTCCCCAAAAGCTGTTGTGCCAATCCCATTAGGACGATGAAGATGAATGTTCTCATTGTATTTGAAATGTTTGTTTAACGGTTTGTTCTGTTCGATAATAGGTATTTGCAACTTGGTGGATGCCGTCTTCTAATGACCGATTCCCCTCTTTTAATTCTTGCCAATTTAGCTGCTCACCCGCAACTACTTGTTTAACTTGTTTTAATAGGCGCCCCACAAAGGTTTTCTTTTTTGTCAGTACAGGTACATCTTCTTGCTGGGCTACGCTAATTGGCCTTGCTGTCTCTTCAATTGGGTTGATATCAATTCGCACCCATATCTCTTCAGGCTGATCTGGTGATTTTGCCGCTTGCGCTACCACGGGTTGTTGTTCCTGTGGAATGATGACGGGCTGTTCGAAGGATGGCGTGACAAATTGATTGGCTTCGCTTTGAGCAGGCTGTTTAGTCGTTGGTTTCGAAACGGGCGCCGCTGCTGCTAAAATGGGTGTCGGAGTGTTCGCGCTTAGCCTTTTCGTAGAACCTGCCGTTTGCGTTATGGCTTTTGTATGTTGGGGAAGATCGACGTTGTTTTCCCAATTCAACCCAACAATCAGCGCTAACACGGCAGCGGCCGACCACACCCATGGGGTCATGCGGAAGCCAAGAGGCCGTATGGTTTTTTTGTCCATGCGCTGCTCCATGCGTTCCCACATGTTTTCAGGCACATCCGACGCTTGTGCTTGAATTTGCTTTTGCCAAGCTTTTTCAAGCGCTTCCCAAGAAGTATTATTTGGCTTTTTCATGATTCAATTCGTTTTATTTTTTGCTGGATCATTTCCCGAGCTCTTGATAATTGTGATTTTGATGTCCCCGAAGAGATGCCTATTAATGTCGCAATCTCTTCATGACTATATCCCTCTATCGCATACAAGTTAAATATGGTTCGATAGCCTGGAGGCAATTCCGCAATCAATGCTTCAATTTCTGCCGTCCGAAGGTGCATCAGGGCATCGGCAGGATCACCCACATCCCATGCCTCTTCAATGTTTTTTGTGAAAACGTCGCCTTGTTTTCTGATCTTCATCAAACATTCATTGACGACTATCCGACGAATCCACCCTTCAAAACTCCCCGCCTCATTAAAAGTTTCCACTTTTGAAAACACTTTCATAAATCCTTCCATCAACGCATCCTCCGCATCAGGGCCATTCCCTAAATACCTTCGGCACACGGCCATCATTTTCCCCGAATAGCGATTAAATGTCGCATGCTGTCCCTTTCGGTCCTGTTTTTTACAGGCCTGCACCAAAGATTGCTCAAGGTTTTCGGAGGGTAAATGTGTTAGCAAAGTTGACAAAGTGTTAATTGTACGTAAAGATGGTTAAAAAGTCAAAATGGTTGCGTGGGTTTGAAAAGAATCCCAAAATTCCGTTCTTTACACCTTATTAGACTTCTATGCCAAACGCAGCACCCATTGGGATTTTTGATAGTGGAATCGGCGGATTAACGCTCGCGCATGCCATCACTGAGTTGATGCCGCACGAACATATCGTGTATTTTGGTGATACGGCACATTTGCCTTATGGCGACAAATCAGCGACGGCCATTCAGGCCTATTCCTTGAAGATTTGTAATTTCCTAATGGAGAAGCAATGCAAATTAATTCTCATTGCTTGTAATTCAGCTTCTGCCGCCGCTTACGATCTAGTTAAAACTTATGTGGGGACCAAAGCGATTGTCGTCAATGTCATCGATCCCGTCATTGATTATTTAGACCACAACTGGGCTGAAAAAACGATTGGCCTAATTGGCACCAAACAAACAGTCAACTCGGGCATCTATGCCTCCAAGGCAGAAGCACTAGGTAAATCGATTCAGGTAAAATCATTAGCGACGCCTTTGTTGGCACCCATGATCGAAGAAGGCTTCTTCAATAATAACATCTCGGAACAAATCATTAAAGAGTATCTGGCTCACGGCGATTTGGCAAATATCGAAGGCTTGATCCTGGGATGTACACACTACCCTTTAATCAAGAAACAGATTGATGCCTATTACCATGGACAGATTCCGGTAATCGATACATCCTTGATTGTTGCGGCAGCCATCAAACAGATTTTAACGAAGTCTGATTTGTTGGTAGGTTCTCAAGCTCCCGCTACGCGTCAATTTTTCGTGTCGGATTATACGGACTCTTTTGAAAAATCGACACAGATTTTCTTTGGCGAAACCATCAAATTAACCCAATACCCGATTTGGGATTAGTTCGATTTGCTAAGCAATTGCGAAACGCGCTGACGTAATTGCCATTTAGCAATACGCTCTTTTTGCTCTTGCTTACTTTGTTTGAACCAAAGCCAAGCGACTGCTCCTACTAATAAATAGGGTGCTGTTAAGAGGTATAAAATGCCGGTATTTAAACCCGTAGCGATATTGGAACGGCCATTTGAAACCGTGCTTTCTACTGTTGTGCGACACATGGCACATTGGGCGTCAACATCCAGTTGAATCAGTAACAATAGGCAAATGAATATGAAAATACGCTTATACATAGTAAGGGGAAATCATGAGGTAAACAATGACACCTGAAACGGAAACATATAACCAAATAGGATAGGCCCACTTAACTGTTTTTTTGTGTGCGTTAATATCGCCCGTTAAGGCATGATACAGGGCCATAAGTACCAAACGAACAACACCGATGGAAAGGATAATGTGGGAAGAAAGTAAGAATAAATAAATGCCTTTGATTAGTCCTTCGCCGCCAAATTTTGTGGATTCATTCGCAACGTGATATAGAATATATAATACTAAGAAAATAGCCCCTTGTAATACGGCAGCTCCCATCGCTTTGCGATGGCCTTCAATGTTCTTTTTCTTTATAGCAATCAAGGCAATGATTAAACTCAACGCCGTCGTGCTATTGATGATGCCAATCAAGTGTGGGAGAATTTTCGTCCAATCACCCAAAGGTAATTTGCTTGGCAAGGATAATAAGCCTGCAACTGCTAAGGGGATAGCGATGGAGATCACATTGATGATCAAATTATTTTTCGGGGATTTCGTTAGTGTAATCATATTTTATTCCGTCGCATAAATGCTTTTCAATACTTTGATTTCCATAATCAAGCGGTCTACCTCTTTTTTGTCTGTGCCATCGTAGAACCCTCGAATAACACCTGCTTTATCTACCAATACTAAACGTTCTGAATGGATAAATGTTTCGTCTGGGTTTTTGATGGCGGCATCATATTCTGATGCATCTGCTAAAGGGACATGAAAGCCATTGAGGATTAATGGGTAAATTTCTTTTTTAGCCCCCGTTAAGAAGGTCCATCGAGTGGAATCTGCCTCAAATCGCTTCGCGTATGCTGCGAGCTTAGCGGGTTCGTCAAATTTCGGGTCAACCGAAATAGAAATGAAATGAATTTCCTTGTCTTGATTGAAGGTGTCCGTTGCCCGACTAACTTGTGACGTTATTTTGGGGCAAATTGTTCCACATCGGGTAAAGAAGAAATTGGCAACGTATATTTTGCCTTGTAAGTTCTTCGATGAAAATGACTTCCCATTTTCGTCGGTCAGTTGGAAAGCTGGTATCGTTTGAAATACCGTATCGAGTTCAGACTCGTTCCAGCGCGGATTTAAGCGTTTGGCCATTTTAATTTCCCCCGTCGTAGAATCGATCGCAGGAATAAAACGAGGTAATTCGTAGTGGTTAGTACCGAATGTCTTTAGCCCTAAAAAGATAAAGACAGGCACTATTAATGTAATTAATAAGATGCCTGTCTTCTTATTCATAATTCCTAAAAGGAAAATGGTTTGACTAATACATGTGACCGCCTTCGTAGATCAAGGCTATTAAAAGCCATACCACGAAGATTGTTGGTACTAAAATCATCCAAATTAATGATTTCACTTCATGCTTTAAGTGCATGAATTCACCAACGATATAAAATGCTTTTACGATAGTCATGCCGCAGAAAATAGCAACACGTAAGGTATTAGCTGGCATGGTGAATGCGATAACGAATTCAATTGCCGTTAAGATCAATAAGATCCAAAATGTTTTCCAAATTGCTCCGGTGTTTGGAGCGGCGATTTCTTTTTCAGAAGTTTCGTGTGCTACGTGAGCCATAATATCAATGAATAATGATTATACTAAATAGAAGAAGGTAAATACGAATACCCAAACCAAGTCAACAAAGTGCCAGTAAAGACCAACTTTCTCAACCATTTCATAATGCCCTCTGCGCTCGTAAACTCCCGTAGCAGCATTAAAGAATATCAAGACATTCAAGATAACGCCTGAGAATACGTGTGTTCCGTGGAATCCTGTAATAAAGAAGAATAAATCCGCAAATGCAGGAGGGCCGTATGGGTTACGTACCAAGTTGGCTCCTTCAATAGGCGTCATCACACCATCTACTAATTGCTTAGCCGCCAATGATAAATCCTCTGGACCGTGGATAAAGTGTGTCCACTCCCAAGCTTGAGAGCCTAAGAATGTAAATCCACCAACGATTGTCCACAACATCCATTTTTCAACGTCTTTGCGATCACCACGGTGTCCAGCTTCTACAGCTAACACCATCGTTACCGAAGATGCGATCAAAATGAAAGTCATAATACCTACGAATACCAAAGGCAGAGACATTCCATGTAAAAATGGAACCGCTTCGAATACCTTTTCAGGAATAGGCCAATGCGTCGTTGAAAAATAGAATGTTTCAGGAGTTCCTTCCCAAGCAGGTTGGCTGAAACGGATCATTCCGTAAGTAATCAATAAGGCAGAGAACGTAAATGTATCTGATAGGAGGAAAAACCACATCATTAATTTTCCGTAACTCGCTTTTAAAGGTTCTGATCCACCCGACCATGAAAGGTTTTCGGGTACAGCAGGGGCAGTGTGTGCAACTGACATGCGGTAATTGCTTAATTGTTAAAAACTAAAAATAAAAATAAATATACCCATAAAGCATCCAAAAAATGCCAATAGGTGGTACAAATCTTAATTTGGGTCAATGCTTTTGCATTAATTTTCAGTCGGAAAGCTGCCACTAAAGCAACCAATAATACAATTAATCCCGAGATTAAATGTAGCCCATGTAGGCCTGAAAGTACATAAACAAAAGAACCTGACGGATTTCCTACAAAGAATACGTTCTTCTCCACTAATTGGATCCAACCGTAAAATTGCATGATTAAGAATACTAATCCGAGCACAAAAGTAATAGAAATACTTAATCGAAGTGCATTAAATTGGTCTTTTTTTGCAGCCAGGTATGCAAAATGCATAGATGCGCTGCTACCAAGCAAGACAACCGTGCTGTAGTAAAACAAATTTGGCAAATCGAATTCTACCCAGTTGCCTTCCGCTTTTCTTACCAAGTATGCACTCGTGAAGGCGGCAAACAACATGATGATGGAAACAATGAATAACCACATGGTAAATACTTTCGGATTGACCGAACGCGTTTCATTGGCTGCGAGGAGTTCTTCTGGTTTTTTCATGACTTAAGCTTTATCAAATAAAAAGGCGATTTGAACTAATAATAAATAAATGAATGAACCGAACATCATCCAGCGTGCTGCTTTGTCTGTTGGTTTCATCATTAAGTAAAAGGTCTGTCCTAAGAACAAGCTACCGGCCACAATTGTTATAATCGCGGAGGTAATTCCTGTCATATGCATCATATACGGTAAGAAACCCAATGGGATTAAAAATACCGTATATATCATGATGGTAAATGCCGTTTTTAAATCTTTTTTACCATCATTAGGTAGCATACGAAATCCTGCCTTTTTGTAGTCGGCATCTGCCACCCATGCAATAGCCCAAAAATGGGGGAATTGCCAGAAAAATTGGATAGCAAATAGGATGCCGGGTTCCCAACCAAAATGTTGCGTAGCTGCTACCCATCCAATCATTGGGGGAAATGCTCCTGGAAATGCTCCAACGAATACCGATATTGGCCCCACACGCTTTAGAGGCGTATACACATAACCGTATAAGATATAAGACAATAAGCCAATTGCTGCCGCTTTCCAGGTAAAGTAGCTCAAGATACCCAAAGCAAGCACTGCCACAATGAGCCCATAAATTTGGGCGTTTTGAGGCGTTAATGTCTGCGTGGGAAGTGGACGTTTAGCCGTCCGTTTCATCAATTTATCGTATTCAATTTCTTTTAATTGATTCACGATATTGGCAGCTCCCGTCAGAAAAAAGCCACCCAATGAGATTAAAATGATATCTAGGGCTTTATGCTCAACGGGAGCGAGTAAAAAACCAAAGGTTCCCGAAAATGCCACCGTCATGGATAATCGAGATTTTAATAAGGCGATATAGGGTTTTATTTTGTTCATATACTTCGGGTTTTTAACCACGCATGCACGTGAAGTCCAAATAAAACCAATGAGCTAGCTAAGTGAATGGGTTGCGATCCTAATGGCAAAGCAAAATAGGCCATTAGTACGCCTGATATCAAGGATAAACCGATGCAAAGAATGAATGCTTTGATATAATGCGTTTGTGCTAGTTCGCTAGACTGTACATTTTTCCAAAGGAAATAATGACTGATTAAAATAGCCCAGGAAAATGTTCGGTGAATGATATAACCCAAATCTAAGGCTTCAATCCATTGGTTCTTCGCGTTTTCGCCAAGCGCACGTATCACCTCATCCATGTTTTCACGAACCTGTGTGCCCAATAAAATTTGTACGCAGATGATGATGGCATTGATGGCAATCCATTTGCGTTGTGATTGCGCTAATTCAATTTTAGGCTTCTCGGTCTGTAATGCTTTTAATAGGAAAAATAATACTCCCGTAGTTAGCAGCATATGCATTGTTACGACACCGGGTAATAGGAACGAGTCAACAACATATTTTCCTAGTACAGCATTTGCCATAACGAGTAGAAATGCGGCCAGTGTTGGTAAAAATACAGATCTTCCTTTTTTAAAGGATAATACAAGTGTAATGGCCATGAATAGGCCGGTTAATGCGCCAATTAATCGGTTGATGTATTCAATCCAAGTTTTGGTTGGGTTAAAGAGCACTTCCCCATGAAGTTTTTCCTTGTAAATTTCTTGGTAATTGAAGGGCAATTCGGATGCTTGTGTAGGGGGTATGTATTGACCAAAGCATTTGGGCCAATCAGGACATCCCATGCCAGATCCTGTGCTTCGTACGATACCACCCGCTAATATGAGGACATATAAGCTAATTAATGTGATAATACCGAATCGTTGGAATGACATGTAGGTAGCTAAAAAAAGGATGCATCCAAATGAAACCATTTCGATGCATCCTTAAGCATTTTTCTAATTAACGGTTATATGACTCGTTTTGCGAAGCCAATAAACTTTCAATTGCTTTTTCATTTGCAATTTCTTCGTTTTCCTCCGGTAGGTTAGATTCTGGTGTTGCAGAATATGGAACGTTTTGAGGAATGAAATCAGATTCAGCACCTGGCTTCGAGTAGTCATAAGGCCAACGGTATACTGCTGGAATTTCACCTGGCCAGTTTCCGTGTCCTACTTCTACAGGAGTTGTCCATTCTAATGTAGTAGAGTTCCAAGGGTTTTGAGTTGCCTTCTTGCCTTTGAACATCGAATAGAAGAAGTTCCAGAAGAAAATAGCTTGTGCAGAGAACGTTAAGATAGCTGCAATCGAAATGAACATGTTCAAATCGGTGAATGCTTCTTCACGTCCATTTCCTAAAGCCGTAAATGAATAATAACGACGAGGGAAACCAGCAATACCTGTATAGTGCATTGGGAAGAATACGCAATAAACACCTACAAATGTTGCCCAAAAGTGAATGTAACCTAAGGTCTTGTTCATCATACGACCGAACATCTTTGGATACCAGTGGTAAACCCCTGCCATCAATCCAAAGAATGAAGCTGATCCCATTACTAGGTGGAAGTGAGCTACAACGAAGTACGTATCGTGTAAGTTGATATCCAATGCCGAGTTTCCTAAAATGATACCTGTAACACCTCCTGAAATAAATAGGGATACAAGACCAATGGAGAACAACATCGCTGGAGTAAAGATCAAATTACCTTTCCATAGCGTCGTGATGTAATTAAATGCTTTTACCGCTGATGGTACTGCAATAATCAATGTAAGGAACATAAATACAGATCCTAAGAAAGGATTCATACCCGTTACGAACATATGGTGAGCCCATACGATAAAGGCAAGTAGGGTAATTCCCATCATGGAACCGATCATGGCACGGTAACCGAAGATTGGTTTACGTGCATTTGTTGCAATAACTTCAGATGTCATACCCAATGCTGGCAACAATACGATGTATACCTCTGGGTGACCCAAGAACCAGAATAAGTGCTGGTACAAGATTGGAGAACCTCCCATGTTTGGAAGCGCTTGACCTTGGATATAGATTTCTGATAAGTAGAAAGAAGTTCCGAATGAACGGTCAAAAATCAATAACAAAGCTGCCGATAACAATACAGGGAATGATAACAAACCTAAGATTGCCGTGAAGAAGAATGACCAGATTGTCAATGGCATCTTCGTGAATGTCATACCACGCGTACGTAAGTTGATGATTGTACAGATGTAGTTAATACCTCCCATCAATGATGATACGATAAAGAAAGCCATGGATGTTAACCACAATGTCATTCCTAGGCCTGAACCTGGCATTGCTTGTGGCAACGCACTTAATGGAGGGTAAATTACCCAACCGCCTGATGCTGGACCTGTTTCAATAAATAAGGATGAAAACATCACAGCTGATGACAAAAAGAAGAACCAGAAGGATAACATGTTAATGAATCCTGAGGCCATATCACGTGCACCAATTTGCAATGGAATCAAAAAGTTAGAGAATGTACCTGACAAACCTGCTGTCAATACAAAGAATACCATGATGGTACCATGCATTGTTACTAAGGCCAAATAAAATTCTTTATCTAATTTACCTGATTCGTCAATCCATTCCCCTAAAATTGGACGTAACCAATCCAATTGCATTTCTGGGAAACCCAATTGTAAACGAAACATAATGGATAATGATCCTCCTACGAATGCCCATAAGATACCCATGATAAGGTATTGTTTAGCAATTGTTTTGTGATCTTCAGAGAAGATATACTTCTGAATAAAATTTGGCTCATGATGCTCGTGTTCGTGATCATGATCATGTGTGTGAGCGTGAACTTCTTCAGCGTGTGTTGTAGCAGTTGACATATTCGTATATTTTTCTTTCTACTGTTCTTTTATAATTTATTACAATGCTGCAGCTGTTGCAGTACTATCGGTAGCAATGGGCTCGGCAGGAATATACTTGCTAGCTTTTGCCTTCAAATTTGCTGGAACTTTTTCCAAATAAGCTGGATTCATCGCTAAGAATGGTTTTTGCTCTGCACACCATTTCTTGTAATCTTCCGGCTCATCCACGAATACTGTAATTGCCATACCGAAGTGACCACGTCCGCAGATCTCCGTACAGTTTAACTTAAAGTTGAAGTCTTTGTTATTCATCTTCGCACGCATCTCGTCGGTCGAGATGTTAGGAGTAAACCAAAATTTAGTTGGCATACCTGGTACAGCGTCCATCTTAACACGGTGGTAAGGTAAATACACCGAGTGCAAGACATCTTGCGCGTGAATTTTCAATAAAACAGGCTTTCCTTTTGGTAAGTGAAGTTCTGTTGCTGTAAAATCGTCAAATGAATTCTTATCTGTGTAATCGATACCGATACTATTTGTTTCATCGATCAATTTGTAATTATAGTTTCCTAATTGGTTGTCGTCATTTCCAGCATAACGTACATACCAACCGAATTGATGCCCCGTGATTTCAATGACAACGGCATCACTAGGTGCTTGCGATGTGATATCTCTCCAAGTTCTCCATCCTGTGAATACAAGAATTGCCATAACAATTGCAGGAATTACGGTCCAAATCAATTCTAATTTATGGTTTACTGGATAGAAGGTAGCTTTTCTGTTTTTGTTGTAACGGTATTTGAATGCGAAAAACAATAACAACGTGTTCGTTACAAAGAACGCGAATGTAACAACTGCCATGGAAGTCCAGAACATTTTATCAGTATCTAGACCGTGCTTAGAAGACGCTTCTGGAAGAAAATCTGGCAAACATGCTAAAAATGACCAAACGCCTGCAACAGTTCCCAATAGCCAAAAGATTAGCATCCCATAGGCATTGCTATTGTTACTTGAGTCTAAAGCTGTAGACTCGTCTTCTCCTTGTGCAAGGTTTTTATTTAGCTTCATGCTTTTTACAATCACCGAGATTGCTAAGATGAAGAAAACAATGGATAAAAGACCAATTAGGTAATTCATATGTGTATTTGTTAAAATCGTAATCGCTTAATACTAAATATCGTGATGTAATGCCTCTGGTAAGAATGGGTGATTCTTTGCTACCAAAGATGCTTTGGTTAACTCATCTGAGATCACATAAATGAAAACAGATGCAAAAACAGTTACCATCCCGAACTCAACTAATCCATATCCTCCATGTTTTCCTAAAACACCTGGCATAATCATTTGGTAAAAGTCAATATAGTGACCAGCAATGATTAAGAATGCGGCGATTTTTAAGAAAATACGAGTTCTCTTGGCATCACGTGTCATTAGAACTAAGAAGGGTAGCAAGAAGTTTAAAATTACCATCAAAATTTCTGATGTTTTGTAAATTTTGTTGTGTCCTTCCCATCGCTCTAAGAAATAGATTGTTTCTTCAGGTAAGTTTGCATAGTAAATCAACAAGAATTGTTCGAACCATACATATGACCAGAAGATCGAGAATGCAAACATAAACTTACCTAAATCGTGTAGGTGGTTCTCATTTACATAGCCCATTAAGCCTTTGTCCTTCAAGTACAAGATCGCTAATACGATAACTGCATACGTTGTTACGTGCCAAGATGCGAACATATACCAACCGAACATCGTAGAGAACCAGTGCGTATCAATTGACATGACCCAGTCCCAAGCAAAGATTGAGCTAGATGCACCAAAGATTACGATGAACGCCGTTCCGATTTTCACTAATTGGGTGAAGTATTCAGTTCCCCCGTTCAAATCCTCTTCTAATGATTTTTTACGTAACATGTTCCAAAGAAGGATCCACAATCCGCCGAATACCACTAAACGAATTAAGAAGAAGTTCTTATTCAAATAGCCAGATTTGCCGGCAATGATTTTATCATAGTTTTCGCTTCCAACTTCTGTTACCCCATGGTGCATCCAGTGGAAGATTACATCTCCTTTGAATAAAAATACCGCCGCCAAGATTGGCAATGAGATATATAAGAATTTAGGGAAAGCTTCAGGAACACGTTTCATTACTGAAGACCATCCTGATTTAGTTAGGTATTGCAATGAAACAAAGAACATACCTACAACAGCAATACCTGTGAAGAATACAGCGTTTAACCATACGTTTGCCCAGATGCGATTTGTCCAATCGTAATGTTCTTCGGCACCTGTTTGGTGTGAAACGGCTCCACCGGAAAGGTGTTCACCTGCTGCTTCATGTCCTGCTTTTACTGCATCGTGTCCTGCATTCGCTACTTCGTGTCCGCCAGCTTCACCTTTTGATAAAAGGTAAATACCGAGCGCTAAAGCTGCTAAACCAGCGATGAAAGCATAAATAATACGTTTTTTGCCTTCAGCACTGAATTCAAAATGCTCTTCAACGTTTGCTGGGGAAAAATGTGAATGTCCCGCCATCTTGATCTCTATTTAATTTTAATTGATTGAATTATTGTTTTTGTAGTTCGTGAACATAAAGCACGATTTTCCAACGGTTTTCCGAAGAGATCTGTGATCCGTGTGGCCACATTCTTCCTTTTCCGTGTGTAATGACGTGATAAATATGTCCGTCATTCATCGTTTTTAATGCATCACTTGAGTAAACGGGTACCCCTTTGTATGCTTTCGCTACTAAGCCATCTCCTTTTCCCGCCTCACCATGGCAATGTTGGCAAAAACGCTCATATTGAGCTTTTCCTTCCTCGATGTTCTCTGGAGTTGCAGCGATTGGGTTGTACAAAGATTTTTCAGAATATGAAATGCTATCGTTCGGAATCGTTTTTGCTATCATTTCTTGTGCTAAGAAAGCTTGCTTTAAACTGTCAGAACCCGTGTAACGCTTGCGAGATACAGTACCTTGTACAGGTAAACGCATATTCATGCCTAATGGGTTGATGGTATTGGTATCACCTTGGGTTTGAGACATGGGTTCATATCCTACCGAGTGATACATGTTTGGAGCAAATTCTGTTCCTGTATCGTTCGGGTCTGAACCGCATGATAGTAAGCCCGCAACTACACCAGCTAATAAAACGAATTTAATTCTTGGATTAAACATCTTGTTATGCTTCTTCGTGAACAATTGTTCTTGGTTAATTATTTAGTATTTACTTCTATTGCGCCAGAATCTTTCAAGGCTTTCTTGATGTCAGCGGCACTCACTTTGTTCTTGTCAACGTTTATTGCCATGACAAATTTGTCATCCGTAATACGCAAATCCAATGGCTCTACTTTGTTTCCTGGGTATAAGTTATTAGATGCACAAAATGTTGATACTAAACCAAAGGCTGTGAATAACACCGTTCCTTCAAAGGTTACCGGAATCCAGTTCGGCAAAGCAAAGAAATCTTTACCACCGATGATCATTGGCCAATCGAATACCATGGTGTAGCTAATCAATGCTAGTGCACAGATTAAACCTAAAGTACCGAACATAAAGGCTGCAATAGGTAGTCGTGTACGTGCATGTCCTACGGCTACGTCTAATCCGTGAATTGGGAATGGAGTAAATACGTCCTCGATTTTGATTCCTTGAGCTTTTACCGCAGTAACTGCGTGTAAAACTTCATCCTCATCGTCGTATACTCCCAAAATGTAGTTAGTTGTCGAACTCATATTGTTTTAATATCTAATTGCTTATAAATTATTCTTCCGTTTTTTTAGCTGTTTTCACCTTCTTCGCTGGGAAGTTAGAGGAAACACCTTTCATTACCGATTTCACCTCTGCCATATTTACCACTGGTAAAAATTTAGCAAATAAGAAGAATAGGGTAAAGAATAAACCGAATGAGAAAATGTAATCTCCGATATCATACATCGTAGGCGAGAACATAGCCCATGAAGAAGGGATGTAATCACGGTGTAATGATGTTACGATAATTACAAAACGCTCAAACCACATACCTACGTTTACAACGATGGATAAGAAGAATGATACCATCAAATTTGTACGGATCGCTTTTGACCAGAATAATTGAGGAGAGATTACGTTACATGTCATCATCATCCAATAAGCCCACCAATAAGGACCCGTTGCACGGTTGATGAATGCATAACTTTCATATTCCACACCGGAATACCAAGCGATAAAGAACTCAGTTAAATAAGCAATACCAACCACTGAACCTGTTACTGTTACAACGATGTTCATCATTTCGATGTGCTCAATTGTAATGTAATCTTCTAATTTGAAAACCACACGTGTAATCAATAACAATGTTTGCACCATAGCAAATCCAGAGAAGATCGCTCCTGCAACGAAGTATGGAGGGAAAATTGTCGTGTGCCATCCTGGGATAACAGACGTTGCAAAGTCCATGGATACAATCGTGTGAACCGAAAGTACTAGAGGAGTAGAAATACCCGCTAAGATCAATGACATGTATTCATAACGTGCCCAAGTCTTCGATGAACCTGTCCAGCCTAAGCTGAATAAACCATACCAGAATTTACGTCCTGCTGTTGTAGCACGGTCACGAATGGTTGCCAAATCTGGCACAAGACCCATATACCAGAATAATAATGAAACAGATAAATACGTAGAGATCGCAAATACGTCCCAAACCAACGGCGAGTTAAAGTTTACCCATAATGAACCGAAGGCATTTGGAAGTGGTAAAGCCCAATGAGCTAACCAAGGACGTCCCATGTGGGCCAAGATGAACGATGCAGCACAAAGGACAGCAAAGATCGTCATGGCTTCTGCAGAACGGTTAATCGATGTTCTCCATTTTTGACGGAACAATAATAATACGGCAGAGATCAAAGTTCCCGCGTGACCGATACCAACCCACCAAACGAAGTTAGTGATATCCCAAGCCCAACCTACGGTTTTATTTAATCCCCAAACGCCAATACCTTGCCACCAAGTGTAGAATAGGCAATAAGCACCATAAATGAATACAAGACATGAGATACCGAATGCAATTTTCCATTCTTTCGTAGGTTCTCCCTCTACTTGTTTGCAGATATCGTGGGTAACATCGGAATAAGATTTTCCACCAGTAACTAGTTTCTCTCTTATGGGTGATACAACGTGCGACATATTTTTATTTACTGTTTTACGATTAAAAA
>JBEEOB010000085.1:0-4795 GCA_041191865.1 Bacteroidota bacterium | reverse complement strand
GTGACATAATTAGGGCCGAACGATAAAATTTGTTGGTGTTTCCACAAATATGGCTTAAAATTGCTAATTATTTTCAAAGATTCCACCTATGAACAAGCACCTCGTTTTCACTTTTTTGTGTCTTTGCCTGTTGGTAAACTCCGTGTCTGCTCAGAAAAATCGGACTAAAAAGATATTTCATCTCGAGGCTAAGTCGGCAAGATTCAGTGGCGAGGGCGTCGGAGGTGAGACCTATTTTTTTAAACCAGCCTTTGAAGTAGGTTTTGGACTAAAATATCCCTTAACGTCCCGAGTTAGTTTCAATCCCGAATTAACACTCGCACAAAAAGGCTTTCATGGAAAAACGAATTACTCAGATTCGACCTACACAGAACGTAATTTGTCATTAAATTACCTTGATATTAGCCCAAATTTTGAAGTGAAACTGGGCTCTGTTTCCGAATATGCGAATGGATTTTCTATTTGGGGAGGCCCTTACATGGGTATCGGATTGTGGGATAATGCGACTTATGACATTCGTAGTGAAAATTCATTAAAACCCGGGGCCTATCTATTGACCTCGACAGAAGGCGAAAGCTTTTCGCGCGACATTCGCCGACTGGACATGGGCTTCAAAGTTGGGATTGGGGTTACTACTCAAAACTTTGTTTCGGTAGGTTTAACCTATCAGGGAGGTCTCATGAATATTGCCACGGATTCCAAGTCATTGTATAATCAATCACTCGGATTTTACATGCGTGTTTACTTTGACGATATCCTATAATCTATCGATTGAATAACAATCGCTCCCCCTTTTTGCTCTGATCGAATTGACCATTTGCATAAGCTAAATGCCCTGAAACAAAGGTATGTGTAATGCTATGTGGAAATTGGTGTCCTTCCAAAGGTGACCACGCACATTGATATTGCAAAGAAGATTTTGTTACTTCATGCGATTGTTGTAAATCAACAATGGCCAAATCTGCCCAATAACCTTCCCGAATGTATCCACGGTCCTGAATTTGAAAACATTCTGCCAAATTGTGGGCTGTTTTTTCGGCGATTTGGGTTAAACTTAGAACGCCTTCAAGACTCATCTCCAGTAACATCAACATCGGATGTTGCACTAGGGGAAGGCCTGATGGTGATTTCCAATAGCCTTGTTGTTTTTCCTCCCAGGTATGCGGCGCGTGATCTGTGGCAATAACATCAATCGCACCTGTTTGAAGCGCTTTCCGAATCGCAGCGCGGTGTCTTGCGTCTTTTATCGCAGGATTGCACTTGATTTGATTGCCCAAGCTTTCATAGCTCGAAGCATCAAACCACAAATGGTGAACACAGGCCTCCGCCGTAATGCGTTTATCTTTTACGGCCTTTCCCGTTTCGAATAAGGCTAATTCTTCTTCTGTGCTGATGTGTAAAATATGTAAACGCGTATTTGATTTTTTGGCCAAATCAACCGCCATGGATGACGATAAATAACAAGCCTCTTCATTACGAATCAAGGGATGGATAAAAGCTGGCGCATCTTCCGATGGGTATTTTTCTCTGAATAATTCCAAACGCGCACGTACCGTTGCTTCATCCTCACAATGCGTTGCTATCAATAATTCACTTGAACTAAATAGCGTTTCAAGGGTTTTGGTGTTGTCAACCAGCATGTTACCGGTGCTAGATCCCATGAAGATCTTAATCCCACAAACATTGTTTTTGTTTGTCTTTAAAACTTCTTCCAAATTGTCATTCGCTGCTCCCATGAAGAAAGAGTAATTGGCTAATGAATTTTCGTGGGCTATGTGGTATTTGTCGGAAAGTAATTCCTGCGTCAGCGCATTAGGCACCGTATTGGGCATTTCCATAAAACTCGTCACACCACCGGCAACAGCTGCACGCGCTTCGCTCGCAATTGTTGCCTTATGGGTTAATCCAGGTTCTCTAAAATGGACTTGGTCGTCAATCATACCCGGGAAAACATGTTTGCCCTGCAGGTCAATCACTTGTTCGTTTCCGATGGGGCTTATGCTCGTGCCGATTTTCTCAATACGTCCGTTTTTTATACGAATATCTCCTGACGTGATTGTGCCTTCATTAACGATTTGACCATTTTTCAATAAATATGCCGACATATTATTCCTGATTTATTTGTATGATTTTAAACTCGGTCCGACGATTCTGCTGATGCATTTCTTCTGGGCAATCCACGCCGTCTGAACATTCGTTGATTAATTGACTTTCGCCATAGCCTTTTGGCTTAATTCGATCTTTTGCGATGCCGCGTTGAATGATGTATTTCACCGCTGATTCCGCACGGCGTTGCGAAAGCTTTTGGTTATAAACAACCGTAGCGCGGGCATCTGTATGTGCTCCCAACTCCAAATTTACCTGTGGATTATCTTGCAAGAAATTGACAATCTTATCTAACTCAAGAGCTGCATCTGGTCGGATATCGGCCTTATCTAAATCGTAATAAATGGAGTTTAACTGGTAAAATTGACTTATCTCTTTTCCGATCTCCGGTTGGTCCATCACGATTTTGAACGTAAATGTCGTATCCGTAATATCTCTCTTTAACAAGGCCTGCGGTATTTCGCGACCTTCCAATGAGAAGCTTGAGCGTGCAGAAATATAGCCATCCTTCTCAAGTTTAAATTGAATTTCATCGCCTGAGCTCAAGCTTAGTTGATCGATTTTGCCAACTTTATCACTGGTGAAAATTTCACTGGTTTCCCCATTTCTTCTTGCACTTACTTGCACGCCTGGAATTGCTTTGCCATCTGGCTGCACAACTTGTACGGCTAGGGAATAATTAACCGATTTTAAGACCTGATTTGTCGCGGTATTGGTCGTGTCGTTTGACCACCAATGCTCTTCTGATCCGTTGGATTTGAAATAATAAATGTCATCATCCCCTTTTCCTCCTGGTCGGTTTGAGCTGATGTAGCCCGAAAGTGGGTCGGATAAGTTGATGGCAAAATCATCGCCGATGGAATTCATGGGGACACCTAAGTGCTCGATGCTGATTTCATTATCGTTTCGACTAGCTACATACAGGTCTAAGCCGCCGATGCTCGGATGGCCATCCGATGAAAAATAGAGTTTGCCATTTTCGCTAACAAAAGGGAAAATTTCATCTCCTGGGGTATTGATGATGGAACCTAGGTTTATTGGCCTTCCAAAGCGTCCTGAATTATCAATAGGTACGCGGTATAAATCGAGCCCACCTTTTCCGCCACGGCGATTCGAGCTGAAATACAATGTTCGATCATCATAAGAAAAGCAGGGACTGCCATCCCACGCGATGGAGTCAGAGATGGCTAAACGCTCCGGTTCCGACCAATCATTTCCGTTTTTCTTTGCGATATACAAATCGACATCCGGCGAAGGGTCTTTGCTTTTTCCGGTATTTCCTCGGGCGAAAACAACCGTTGTTCCGTCGTGAGAAAAGGCGGGTGTGCCATCATTCGCGTTTTCCTTGTAGAGCTGGGTGCTGAATAAATGTGGCGTGGAAATCTCGTTTTCTTTTAATAAAGGTGCGCTATATAAACCTAAAAAAGGAAGGCCGTTATTTTTATAAATCAATGGTTTACTCGAGCTCGTAAATAGCAATTCATTTCCCATTTTTTGTGCAGCAAATTCCGTTTTGGGCGTATTGCCCATTAGGGGGAAAAGGACAACAGGACTTTGCTTCTGAATCAGTGTTGGAATTTTATCCAAATTTTCTAATTCAATTTCAGCCTTAATTTGGTAAAAACGATTGGGTTTGCTTTGCAAAAATTTGGTCAATGCTGTTTTGCAGCGGGCATAATCACCTAAGGACTTCGCGGCTAATGCGATGTGATAATTGATTAAGACATCTTCAATTCCTTGTGCTTGGGCTTTTTGATAATAGGGGAGTGCTAAGCCTATCCGGTTGGAGAGGCGATAGGATTCTGCCACATAATAAGCACTTTTGTCACCAGCAAGTTGTTGGTCCGCCAAAGGCTTAAGTGCTTGGATGGCCCATTCGTATTCGCCTCGTTCAAAATATTTTAAGCCTTTTTTGCTTGTTTGGCGGCTAGGATTGCAGCCAAATACCGTAGCGATTACGATAAAAAAAGCGAGTAAACGGGCGAATTGAGTGGATTTTGCTAGCATGGTCCTTAAAGATCTTTCAAATGTAATAAGCTATGCTCGTTTTTTTGATGTACATTTGCATAAATTATCAATCAGTCAAGGAAATAAATCTTTGACAAATCCAGCAGTGATGTTGCATATTTTATGAGAAAAAGAATTCAGAAAGACGACAATCGTCGTTCAGATGCGCCGCGTAGTAATTCAGGTGGTCGCTCAACAGCAAGAAATTTTAGTGATCGTTCTTCAGGACCCAATCGGGCTTCTGCAGGAGACCGTAAACCTTATGAAGGTGGCGAACGTCGTCCGTACAACCGCGAAGGATCTGGCGATCGTCCGTATACGCCGCGCATACCGCATGAAGGTGGCGAACGTCGTCCGTACAATCGTGAGGGATCTAGCGATCGTCCGTATACGCCGCGCGCTCCGCGTGAAGGTGGTGAGCGCCGTCCGTACAATCGTGAAGGATCTAGCGATCGTCCATATACGCCACGTGCGCCCCGTGAAGGTGGTGAACGTCGTCCTTACAACCGCGAGGGATCTAGCGATCGTCCATATACGCCACGTGCACCTCGTGAAGATGGGGAACGTCGCCCTTACAACCGTGAAGGATCTAGTGATCGTCCGTATACGCCACGCGCACCGCGTGAAGATGGCGAACGTCGCCCTTACAACCGTGAAGGATCTAGTGATCGTCCGTATACGC
>JBEEOB010000084.1:0-3667 GCA_041191865.1 Bacteroidota bacterium | reverse complement strand
CTGCCCGGCAATTTCTACGATTGCGTACATTTTATATGTATTTAAGTGAAACAATCCCACGAGGCCAGGTCGTTACCTTTACAAAGCCTTTTAAATGGGGTCGCAAATATAAAAAGGATTTACCATAAAGCAAAGCCTTATTCGTAAATAAATTCTCCGTAAGTGCTTTTTATGGTCAATTTCTTCGCTGGAGCCGCCTCTACACGCCCAACAATCTGTGCAGGAATGCCAAATGAATTTGAAATCTGAATGATCTCCTCCGCAAACTCCGGTGCTACATAAAGCTCCATCCGGTGCCCCATGTTAAACACCTTGTACATCTCCTGAAAGCTTGTTCCGCTCTCCTTTTGAATCAAATCAAACAAAGGTGGAATCGGAAATAAATTGTCCTTAATCACATGAACCCCCTCCACAAAATGCATCACTTTCGTCTGTGCTCCACCTGAACAATGAACCATTCCATGAATCTGTGCGCGCATTGCGCCTAAAATAGCCTTAATAACCGGCGCATAAGTACGCGTGGGTGACAAAATCAATTGGCCAACATTCAATGGCGTTCCCGGAACGGCTTCCGTCAACGACCGCGACCCCGAATAAACCAAATCCGAAGGAACCGATGGATCAAAACTCTCCGGATATTTTCCGGCTAAATAATTACCCAACACATCATGGCGCGCGGAAGTCAATCCGTTACTGCCCATCCCGCCATTGTACGTTTTTTCATAGGTAGCCTGGCCATCCGAAGCTAGGCCCACAATCACATCTCCCGCCTGAATATTTCCATTCGAAATGACGCCTGAACGCTTCATCCGACCAATCACCGTGCTATCCACAATGATGGTCCGCACCAAATCCCCTACATCTGCCGTTTCGCCTCCCGTGCTATAAATCCCCAAACCATTCTCCCGCAACATCTCCAACACCTCTTCGGTCCCATTAATAATCTCCGCAATGACCTCGCCCGGAATCAAATTCTTATTCCGACCAATCGTACTCGAAAGCAGCATTTGATCGGTCGCGCCCACACAAATCAAATCGTCCGTATTCATGACAACCGCATCTTGTGCAATGCCTCTCCAAACCGAAATATCACCCGTTTCTTTCCAATACAAATAAGCCAAAGACGACTTCGTCCCCGCTCCATCCGCATGCATGATGTTGCAATAATCAGCATCGCCACCCAAAACATCCGGCGAAATCTTACAAAAAGCCTGAGGAAATAAACCCTTATCTAACTTGGCAATGGCCTTGTGAACATCTTCTTTAGAAGCCGAAACTCCCCGTTGCATGTAGCGATCGGTTGACATATTACGCTTGATTTAATTGAGCAAATTCTTTGGCAAAATACGTCAGAATCACCTGCGCACCCGCCCGTTTAATCGATAATAAACTTTCCAACATCGCCTTCTCGCCGTCCAACCAGCCATTTTGAGCTGCCGCTTTAATCATGGCGTATTCGCCCGAAACATTATATGCGGCAATCGGCAAGTGACTATTTTCACGCAACAAAGCTATGATATCTAAATAGGCCAAAGCCGGTTTCACCATCAAGAAATCCGCCCCCTCAGCCTCATCTAATTCCAATTCAATCAATGCCTCCCGACGATTCGCAGGATTCATTTGATACGTTTTCTTATCACCAAATTTTGGTGCCGACTCCAATGCATCCCGAAAAGGACCATAAAATGCCGATGCATATTTAGCCGTATAAGCCATGATACCTACCTGCGAGTATCCCGCGCCATCCAAAGCCTCACGCAAATAACCCACACGGCCATCCATCATATCCGAAGGACCTATCAAACGAGAGCCCGCTTGCGCTTGTGCAATCGCCATCTTTGCCAAGACCGGCAAGGTTTCATCATTTAAAATTTGACCGTCACGAACAATTCCATCATGACCATCCGAACTGTAAGGGTCCATGGCAACGTCGGTCAACAAAGAAATTTCTGGAAAACGGCTCGAAACCGCATGAATCGCATCTAAATACAAAGAGCCTTTTCGGTGACTTTCAGATGCGATCGAATCTTTTAAAGACTCCTCTACTTGCGGAAATAAAGCAAACGAACGAATGCCCAAATTGACACATTCCTCGATTTCCTTCAACAATAAATCAACAGAATAACGATGTATTCCTGGCATAGAAACGATGGGGGTCTTAATCCCTGTTCCCGATTGTACAAACAAGGGAAACAACATATCCTTCACAGACAGGCGAGTCTCCTCTACCATATCACGAATGACAGCACTCTGACGATTTCTACGCGGCCTTTGTAACATTTCGAATGATTTAAGGCACAAAGGTAGGAATTATTGCGGCAGTTGGGAAAGGATCTTGCTTAATTGTCGCTCCAATAAATGTAATTTATCAACATGCTGGACAAATTCCCCGCGCGTCACAAAACCATAACCTGCATAGACCGTCTCCGCAACTTCCATTTCCGGCTCCTCATCAAAAAACTGGGATAAATTAAATTGCAAAATTTCAGATATCTGAACCAATCGCGTTAAGGTCATTTCAGTCCTTCCTTGCTCTAATTTGGAATACGCTGAATTCGACATACCCAATTTTAATGCCACATACTCCTGGCTATACTCGTGAGAAATTCGAATCTTCCGGAGTCTTGCTGCATATTTTTTCATAAAGCAAGATAATGAATCGTATATACACCCACGTCATTATCAAAACGACAAAAGGTGTCGCAAATCGAAATAAACTTTCCTATTGGGCACTTCCAAAGCCTTCAAGAAGCTTAATATCTGTAATGCTCAAACTCCCCACAGGCTCAAACCGCAAACCCACATCTTCCAATAGTTCCGCAATGGCTGCTTGCAAAGGCTCCGCTGATTCCACCCAAATTGACCAAAAATCAGCCAGCGACCCCTCATATACTTCTTCCACAACAGCATAATAATCCTGTCGGGTATACCCTTCCCGCAATCGGCCATAACGTTTTTGCATCAACAACATAACATCCCGCAACGATTTGGCATGGTGAAACTTCCGACGAATCATTAGATCCAAGCCCAAAGCCACCAAAGCTCCCTTAAAATAAATCGAAACGCGCTTGCCTGCTAATGAGGCTCCATAGCCGTCCAACCATAAATCGATCGAACTTTCGATCAAGGTCTGCTTCGATGAACCATCCCGCTCAAAGTGTAATTTCAAGTTACCCGCCAATAAATTCACATACTCCTCCGCATTTACTACGCCCGACGCCCACAAAAACCAATCACCTAAATAAGTCGTGATGCCCTCGATAATCCAGCCCGTATCAAAAACCACAGCCTTCGTATAGTCATAGGGCAACAAAGCCTTCGGTCGGATCGTCGCCACATTCCAAACATGGTACAACTCATGCGAACCCAAACCAATCAAGTCCTCATAGGAATCGCGATCCTCCGGACCTAAGACCATCATCGTCGATTTCGTGTGTTCAACTCCATGATAAAACGGCTTCGGGCAAATCCACAACATAAAACGATAATCGCGGACAGGGAATTCGCCCATGTAGGCCAACTGATATGCAACAAATTTTTGATAGGCCTTCAGCAGTCGATCTGAAAAATGGGTCTTCGGGCCGATGCCTTGCAGATAAAAAGTTACGCCATTCGATTTCCAGGTATGACTGTGTATCGTAGGGGCAGCTAAAAAAGGAGAATCGAC
>JBEEOB010000083.1:0-11802 GCA_041191865.1 Bacteroidota bacterium | reverse complement strand
GCAGAACCAGCACCTGTCGTAGGCTTGAAGAATGAATAAGCAACAGCAAGTGTTAAAACTGCTAACCAAACGTAAGAGATACTTGAATTTTTCACGAGTTTAATTTTAATTATAAATGGATTTAATGGTAAATATACAATCTATGCTTTGATTGTCCTAAATTTTTAAAAATTCTATCGCAATCTAGCCCCAGCCCAGGCCCAAAAACCTAAGAGGATTCCTCCAATTAGTGCAGTGATCAAGTAAAGTAAGCTTACTTGACCCTGTAAAGGTAACAAAGTGGCCATCCGCAAGGGCAAAGCACTTGGATTCGAATAATTTAACCACCAAGCAGAGCCTCCCCAGAGTAAAAATCCTGAAATAAAGCCCGTCGTAAACGCACTCTTTGAAGGGAAACGCAACAAAAAGGCCAAAATACCCGCTTGAATTCCCATGGCGTACCAAGGCAGGTAAAGACCCACGATCGCTCCTACGATGATTAATATGATGATACGTATTGTATTACTTTGCATGATTTTATTTTGATAAAGTGATTGTCTTACGAATTCGACTTGATGATTGATTTGCGTTATCTAGGTATAATAACGGACGGAGTTCACCTTTTGCCCAGGTATCAATCAAATCATCGTAGTGAACACTACCCGGATTTCCTGATTGCCCGCCAGGATAAACTCCAAAAGCTTTTGGATTACCTGTTTTAGACAATTCCACGATAAAGCGCCAAGATGGACCTGTTTTCGTCGTTGCGGCATTCACGATGGAACCTCCCCCACCGATTGGGATATTTAAACGACTTAAGGCATCCATTCCAGGAATTAGGTGACGAACACCCGTTTGCTTGTGTTTGTACCATGCCCATTCTGCCCCCAAGTTTCCATGCTGTTTCACCAAAGTATCCAAGGTAGCCTTGAATGAAGTTGAAATGATCTGATCCATTGTCTCCTTTTGACCTTTGGTCTTCACATTATCCCACCAACGAGCTTGCGGCTCATGCTCAATCATGTGAATGGTCCGATCAATGGATGGACGATTCATCGGAACCTTTTCATTCGAAGCAAATTCATCATCCCATAAAAAAGCTTGTAAATTCAATACCCATGTCTCAAAAATCGTTGCCCCCATGGACTCCGGTGAATTATGCAAATTCCACGATTTCAAAATACCTAAGGCCTTGTCACTTGATTTAACCGACCGCAATAACAAGGGCAATAATTTCCGAGCGCGAATATTCATGTTATCATTCTGTAATCCGCGCAAGGAATCGACGGTCACTTTGCTCATTGCACTTAAACGTTCATTAATACGTCTGCCTCGTTCGGAAGGAGCATATTGCCATCCTAAATAATAAGGGTAGCTAGGGTCGGTAGAGAATTGATTCGCGGAACTAACGAATCCTCGCACGGGGTTTTTCACGTGTGGATTGTGTGCCTGTGGAATAAACCCTTGCCAGTCGGCCGCGGCATCCGTCCCATCCATCAAATATTTACCCTGCAGCTTGGACTTCAACGGGAACTTCCCATTTACCCAAAGCGCGATATCTCCTTCATTACTTGCGAAAACAAAGTTCTGTGCAGGTGCCGAAAAGTACCGCAAAGCTTCCGTGTAATCCGTATAGTTTTTAGCACGGTTCAGACGATAAAAAGTTGTTAATTCTTGTGACTTTTCATGGGC
Source organism: Bacteroidota bacterium (assembly GCA_041191865.1). Taxonomy (GTDB): domain Bacteria; phylum Bacteroidota; class Bacteroidia; order Cytophagales; family Spirosomataceae; genus Aquirufa. Next base: position 10,131 of record JBEEOB010000083.1, on the reverse strand, counting down.
AATCCAACGCAATGCATGCCCTACCGGTATGTTCGACCGAAATGCCTTTTCATGACTTAAATAAACCACGGGACCATGGTGCGTAAAGAATACGGTATCCACAAAATCTTTTTTACCCTTAATCTTGAAGGTTTCAATACGCAATTTGGTTTTCTTCCATTGCCCATCATGCCAGTATTCCAATTTGGACGCATCCTTAAATTTCACTTGATACCAGTCTAATACATCAGAACCGACGTTTGTAACCCCCCAAGCAATATTTTTATTAAATCCGGTGATGACGTTTGGCGTTCCAGGCATGGTGGAACCATATACATTGACACCCGGAGCAACCAATTGTACTTGGTACCAAATGGATGGCAATGACAAAGTCAAATGCGGGTCATTCGCCAAAATTGGCATTCCCGATACCGTTTTATTACCCGAAACAGCCCAGTTGTTTGAACCAATATTAGGATCCTTTTCAGGCGTTTTCATCGCAGAACCTAAACCCATAAAATCTTTGGGAGCCGCAGGAATCGGGACAGACTTAAAATCAACAGGAGATCCGGCAGGGATAATCGGACTTTCCTCAAATGGATAATTGGGAAATAAATCCTCAGCAACCTCACGGCCATATTGACGTAGGATATTGGTCATCTTCAAATCATCCGTACCAGATGCCAATACAAAGGACATATTTTTTAGAAACAAGGCGCTTTTAATCGGCGTCCATGGCTCAGGCTTATAATCCAATAATTTATATTCCAAAGGCAATTCCCGCTCGGAAAGCGACGAGATATAAGCGTTAATACCATCCGAATAAGCCTCCAATGCGACCTTTGCTTGCGGATCCTCTTTCATTCCTTCAAAGGATTGTTCAGCCCCATAAAGGGAACCCATGCGGCGTTGAAACTGATCCGACGCAAGTCCTTTTTCCCCCACAATTTCAGCAATTCGACCACCGGCAAAATGCGTTTGAAACTCCATTTGCCATAAGCGATCCTTGGCCGTTACATAACCCTGCGCTAGAAACAAATCGTGGTCATTTTCAGCAAAAATATGCGGAATGGCCATCTCATCGTAAACAATTTTGACAGGCTTCAATAAACCTGGAATTTTCAATTCCTCTTCGCTCATTTCCTCTGAGCCGGCCATTTCAGCGTTAATCCAAAATCCGTGATAGGGACTTAATAATTTACCAAAAGGTGGGATTGTACCCCATGAGCGATCCCAACCGATTGTCACTAGAATAGCTAAAATCAGTGGAATAATAGATTTAAAGAATTTCATTTGTTGATATAGATAGAGAAATAATGATTTTTCAAAGATTTTTTTCTATTTTAGAAAGACAATTTTACGCAATAGTTATACAATCAACAAATAAATTATCTTTAAATAAATTTCGTCAATTCCCCATCCATGAGAAGAAGATCATTTTTACAAACGGCAGGTTTACTCGGTGTTGCCAGCACAGTGAAAATCCAAAATCCGGAACCGGTCATCATCGCAACCTGGAAAAATGAAGCGGGTACAAAAGCGGGATACGATAAAATTTTACAAACAGGCAAGGCGCTAGATGGCGTTGAAGCCGGCGCTTGGGTTCCTGAAGCTAATCCGGAGGAAACGACGGTGGGCTACGGCGGTTACCCAGATCGAGATGGACACGTGACCTTAGATGCTTGCATCATGGATCATTTGGGAAATGCGGGTTCCGTTACTTTTTTAGAAGGGATTATGCACCCGATATCGGTCGCAAGGGCGATTATGGAAAAAACGCCGCATGTCATGCTCTCTGGCGAAGGGGCCTTACAATTTGCACTCGCACAAGGATTTAAGAAGCAAGATTTGCTGACGGAGAAGTCCCGTAAAGCCTGGGAGGAGTGGAAGAAAGTAGCCAAATACGAGCCTAAGGTAAATATTGAGCGTCACGATACCATCGGTCTGCTCGCCCTAGGTAAAGCGGGGGAGATCGCGGGGGCATGTTCCACCAGTGGCATGGCATTTAAGATGCACGGCCGTGTAGGGGATTCACCAATCATCGGAGGTGCTGTTTTTTGCGACGATGAAGTTGGCGGTGCATGTGCAACCGGTCTAGGTGAATTTGTAATGAAGACCTTAGGATCCTTTTTAATTGTCGAATTTATGCGTCAAGGCATGACCCCGCAACAGGCATGCGAGGCGGCTATCATGCGAATTGTTAAACGATACAAGTACCAAGAATTCCAAGTGGGGTATTTGGCCATCAACAAGCAAGGGGATGTGGGAGCCTATTCGATACAAAAAGGTTTTAGTTATACGATTACCAAAAACGGCAAGACTCAAGTCATTGAGAGTGCCTCATACATGTAGCTTATGGAGAAGAAAGTAGCCGAAAAGAAGAAGTTTTTAGTGGAAGTGGCCTGGGAAACTTGCAACCAAGTAGGAGGCATTTATACTGTTATTCGGACCAAAGTTCCATCCATGGTGGAGAAATGGGGCGATGATTATTTATTGTTAGGCCCCTATTTTCCACAAACAGCAGCAGCGGAATTTGAAGCCTTACCTGTCAGCGATGACACACCCGTTGGACGCGCAATCTTAAGCATGCGTGCGATGGGCTACCAGGTTCACTATGGCAATTGGCTTATTACGGGTAAACCCAAAATCGTATTATTTGACATTGCTTCCATCTACGATCAAGTGGATATTATCAAGGGCAAGATTTGGGATAACCATAAAATTTCAACCTTGGGGGTCGAGGAATTGGTTAACCAAACCATTGCGCTTGGCGAACTTATTCGCATCTTCTTGACGCAATTCGCCTTAGAAAATAAATCGAAAAAAGACATCGTTGTCCATTTCCATGAATGGATGGCTTCGACGTGCTTACCAGATCTGAAAAAAGACAAAGTCAAGGTTTCAACTGTTTTCACCACGCATGCGACCATGTTGGGGCGCTATTTAGCAGGTAATGTACCCAATTTTTACGATGTATTAGATACCTTCAACTGGCACAAAGAAGCTATACATTATGGAATCGAGGCACAAGCCTCCTTCGAACGCGCCGCCGCGCAAAAAGCAGATGTATTAACCACAGTTTCTGACATCACCGCCAAAGAATGTGTCGCATTTTTAGGCCGAATACCTGAATTGATTTTACCTAATGGCTTGAATATCCAACGATTCGCCGCGATGCACGAACACCAAAATCTGCACTCGCTCTACAAGAAGCGAATTTCCGATTTTGTCATGGGGCATTTTTTTCAAAACCAGGCATTTGATTTAGACCAAACGCTCTATTTATTTACATCAGGCCGCTTTGAATATTCGAACAAAGGATATGACATCACGCTCGATGCCTTGGAAATACTGAATCGCAAAATGAAGGAGGCCGGTTCCAAAAAAACCGTGATCATGTTCTTCATTACGAAGCAACCTTATCATTCCATCGATCCGGAAGTCTTACACTCCCGTGCGGTTTTAGATGAGATTCGCGAGAATTGTCAAGCGATTCAGAAAGAAGTAGGCGATAAACTATTTGAAGCTGCCGCTTCATCGAACGATTTACAATTGCCCGATTTAAATCAATTTGTAGATGAATATTGGCGCTTACGACTTCGGCGAACAGTCCAAACGTGGAAAACGAATACAAGACCTAAAGTTGTAACCCACTTACTAAAACAAGAGGATGACATCATTCGTAATTTGCATCGGACGCAATTATTAAATAATGCCGATGACAAGGTGAAAGTCGTTTATCACCCCGACTTCATTGTTTCCACGAATCCATTATTTGGCTTGGACTATGGTCAATTCGTTCGCGGTTGTCACTTGGGTGTTTTTCCATCATATTATGAACCTTGGGGCTATACACCTTTGGAATGTATGGCGCGCGGGGTACCTACGGTTACATCGGATCTTTCCGGTTTTGGGGATTACATGATGCAAATTATGCGTGACTACGAACAATGGGGCGTAAGTGTTGTGAATCGTAAGACACAGAACTATCAAGAATCCGCTGAGCAATTAGCGAATATGTTATTCAAATTCACCCAACAAACGCAGCGGGATCGAATCACACAGCGGAATCGGGTGGAAAGTATCGCCGACACATTTGATTGGTCAAATTTGCGCGGTTATTACGATACGGCACATGAATTGGCTGTATTAAAAAAGCGGAAATAGATTATCAGTTTTACGCCTTCAAAAAAGCCCCATTCTCCTTACCTTTGGCAATCCTCCAAGGTTTGCCAAAGGTAGTTAGGAAATGTGCTTCAAAGCCTCTCGTTTCGACAAAGGCATCAGCGAATTTGCTTCGACAAAATCGCGTACCCAATCAGCATCTGTTCGCGCGTATTGACGCAGGGCCCAGCCGATGGCTTTCTGAATAAAAAACTCTTTGGACGTATTCAAAGCTAGTATGATCTCACTTAATAGCACCAAATCCGTTTTGGCCCTATAATTTAATTGAAACAAAATGCAAAGGCGTTGATGCCAGAATATCGGCGATTTCATCCAACGGGCTACCCACTTATCGCGCTGCTCAGGAAATAGCACAAAATATTCACTCAACACTTTTGGCGCTAGTACATCTACTACATCCCACCACGTTTTGGCATCCACCCAGCGGTCAATGAGTTCAAGAATTCGGGAATCCCAACACTTTTTGGCCTTCAACATATATTCCATGGCGGCATACTGAAACTCGCGCTCAGGCAGTGCAAATAATTCCGAACAAACCTCAAACCAATCTTCCCCACGGCCATATTCCTTATAAATTGCTTTAAATACAAGGGCTCGCTCAGGCTTTTTGATTCCAATAAATGGGTATTGTTCACGCATGTACCAGCGCATCCAGTAAGCGTTTTCGGGATTATCTAAGGCATAAAATGCCTCCTTGATGGCGACAACAAAATTCATCGATTACTGAAGTATAATTCCCCCGAAACCCCACTGGGTGTAACAGCCCATGTGGATGCATCGAAAGGTTTGTATTGAATATCCACAAAATTAATCTCATAAAAGTTCTTCCAACTAATCTTCGCACGATCGAGTTGGCGAATTCGATTAGCTGAAACATTCGTAACCTCTAACTCGATGTGGTTTTTCTCCTGCAACACCCCTTGCGGAATCGAAATTTGGTAGGGCAATGACCAAATCAATCCTAAATCCTTGCCATTGATTTTCACTCGAACCCAATCGCGAATTTGATCAACGTGCAAAACCTTTGCTTGTGGAATCTGTTCCGCGGTCAATTCAAAATCAAAGGCATAGGAGCCTTTTCCCCAATAGTCATGGGTCGCTGAATCTTTGGTCCAAAATTGCAAGGATTCCATCGATTGTGCAGGCATGCTACCCGCAGGAAAATTCAATTGGATTTTATCCAATGGGTCAAGGGGTGTAAATAGCTTTCCAGCGACTTCAGTCGAAACCCTTTTATTGCTGAGAGGTAACGAACGCACAAGTAAGCTTTGGCCAGGAGCTAAAGTCAAGAAAAATTGCTTGTCTTTCCCCAAGACAGGCCTCGAAATTTCTCCAGTGAGTGGATCCTCCAATTCAACACCTGCCTTGATTTTTGCTAAGCGGACGAAACCATCTGAAAATTGATTCGAAAGATTCGCGAGAAAATACTGGGCACCTGAAGGTGATTTCTTCCGGATAAATGAAATACCTTGATCTGCGATGCTTTCCTTCGTGACTCGGAAACGCTCCAACACATTAATCGGGTCTGAAACCCAATGCATTAAAAGAGTCTCTTTAGCTACAACCCATCGATTCTTCTCTTCATTTGACAAACCAAAGGAATTAACATGCAAGGGTAAATGTTCCAAAAAATAAACAGGCATGCCTTGCTTTACCCATTTGGCCCATAATTCTATGGTAGCCAACGAAACATAATGCGCGGCTGGGATTAATAAAACTTTGTATTCAGCACCCGATTTCGTTTTCCACGTTCGATTAGGCGTAGGCTGCAGGTCAGCCATCAATTGGTCGGAAATATAATCTACTTGGTAACCCTTGGTCTGCATATGCTCCGACCAATGTCCAAATGATGTGTTTTTCATCCAATCCCGGCTATTGGCATGTAAATCCAGCGGATGCGTTTTCCCCATTCCATTTCGATCATGCCAAATATCCTCCATCGGAAAATACATGAGCACATCTGAATCCGTTCGGTTCGCTTGTAGCATTTTTTGACAGACATCAATGTAATGATTCAGAGAAGGTAGCGCTTCCCAGAAATGACTTTGCGGATTGAAGTTTGTGCTTGCATAAAATAACCAACCCGGCCAAGCAACTTCGGGGGGAGAATAAGTCGCTCCATGATAAAATAGATGATTCACCCCGCCTATGAATACCTGATCAATAACAGGCTTTACCTGCGCAAGCGAAACTTTAAAATGATTTCCTAACCAAGTCGTTGTTTCGGAGGAAACCAATTTCTTACCTGTAAGATTGGCGGCCGAAGAAGCTAGTTTCAAATTCCTTACATCAGGTATACCAAAACGAATCGAATCGTAATCCGGATCCACTTGATAGCCCGGAATTTCAAAGGGTTTACTCCCAAAGAATTCCGTTTCGGGGATATCCACTGCGGCATATAAATCCAATAAATTCCCCGGTGAACCATGAGCTTGATTTCGACTTGCAAACCCCATTTGGGTAATCCATGCGGCAAAGGGTTGCGTAAATTCGGTTAACAATAAAGTCGATAATGTCCGATGATAATCTGACCAGATGGCATTTTCGTCCTCGGTTTCAGCTTTGGGTTTGGCTAAGACATTCAGGTATTTACGTAAATCATAATGATTTATTTGTTCAAAAACCTCGAACAATTTCGGCGTATAGTTAGCCCCATAAACTTCATAAGAATCATTATACAAAGCCCTCAAAGGGGAATGTGCTTGTTTCAATAAGGGCACAAACTCCGCACGGTAATGCTCGAAGGCTGATTTGGAAAAATGATCCATGACTAATCCTTCACCCCCTGGTGCTGCACGCTTAACTTGTTGGCCCGTACCCTTTTGTAAAAGCACATAAACCGTGGCTCCTTTCGTGCCAGCCGCATAGTTGTTTTCGTGTGAGCTGATTAATTCTTTCTCAAAATGTCCGTCGACATAAACCGATACAGCCTGTACGTCGCCTGCTGGAATTTGAAAAGATTGATTTGGGGAAATCGATAAGGAGTCAAGTTGATAACGTTTTGCGGCATCGGATGCGTTCACATGGGCGCCCCCCAGCGGCCAACCGGTACCTAAGGTCATGTCGATACCCAGATGCAAGCGATGTGCTTCTTTGAGTACATATGCAAATTTCTGCTTCCATGCGGGGCCTAAATAGGTTAGAAAAGCAGATTCGTAACCTTTGGCACCATAAATGGGGATAATATGTAAGCCACCAAAACCAGCCTTAGCAAATGCCTCTAAATTATGCGTAATTCCTTTTTCTGTCACGGCGCTACCGGGCCACCACCAATAAGCCCAAGGCTTAGAAGTAGAAAAAGCAGCAGGAGTCTGAGCTCCAGCTGCTTTTCCGATAAAAAAGAAAATGATACACAGGTATGCGAAACGTCTCATAACCCGAATGTCGTTTTTTTAGACAAAACGACCTAACAAATTCTCCAAATATTCTTGCTTTCCTGAGATCATGGCAGGCTCGCCAATCTCAACAGCAATTTGGTATAAATCCTCTAATTTAAGCTTACCCGCCTCAAAATCAGCGCCATTACCAGCATTAAAGCTTGCATAGCGAGCTGCTTTCAAACGATCCATTTCACCATGATTCGCTAGTTTGTCGGCAATAATCAATGAACGTGCAATCGTATCCATACCCCCAATGTGCGCATAGAATAAATCGGCAGCATCCGTCGAATTACGGCGACGTTTCGCATCAAAATTGATACCGCCACCCGCTAATCCACCTTGCTTTAAGATAATTGACATCGCTTCTGCCCACTCGTAGATATCCGTAGGGAACTGATCCGTATCCCATCCATTTTGGTAATCACCTTTATTGGCATCGATGGAAGCCAACATGCCCGCATCGGAGGCCACTTGGCATTCATGTGCAAATGTATGTCCTGCTAAAGTTGCGTGATTCACTTCAAGGTTTAATCCAAATTCGGATAACAAATCAAACTCGCGTAAGAAACCAATCACGGTTGCTGCATCGTAATCATATTGATGCTTTGTAGGCTCACAAGGTTTTGGTTCGATGAAGAACTTTCCTTTGAAACCATTACGGCGCGCGTATTCAACACAGGTATGTAACATACGTGCAAAATGCTCACGCTCACGCTTCATATCTGTATTTAACAAAGTCATATACCCTTCGCGACCTCCCCAGAACACGTAGCCATCTCCACCTAATTTGATTGTGGCATCAATGGCGCCTTTCAATTGAGCTCCTGCATGTGCAACCACTTCAAAATTGGGATTCGTAGATGCACCATTCATATAACGCTCATTGGAGAACAAATTAGCCGTTCCCCACAATAATTTTACGCCACTTTCTGCTTGTTTTTTCTCGAAAATATCCGAGATGAATTTCACACGATCCGTAAATTCTTTGGGATCATTATGTCCTTCAATCGCATCCACATCATGAAAACAATAGAATGGCGCACCGATTTTCGTAATGAATTCAAATGCTGCATCCGCTTTATCAGCGGCGCGTTGGCGTGCATCCGAAGCAACATCCCATGGATAATGATGCGTACCTGGACCAAAAGGATCTGCACCATCGCCACAGAAGGAATGCCAATAGGCAATGGCAAATCGCAAATTTTCCTTCATCGATTTCCCTGCAATGATACGGTTCTCGTCGTAATAGCGAAATGCTAAGGGGTTATCTGAGTCTGGACCTTCAAATTTGATTTGACCAATCCCTTTAAAATATTCTTTTTGTCCAATTAAAACGCTCATGTGATTCGAAAATTAGTATTATTTTTTGCTTGATAATGCCCAAAACTACGAATTCTCAAAATGAATCCAAATGCTTTTACTATTTTTTTTAGCATAGTATAGCACAGTGCGGTATATATATAATGATATAATTCTAAATTGTTTTTTCTATTTTTGGTAAAATACTACTTCATTATGTATAAACTAATTAAACTAAGTTTGTTGATAATCATTGCGTTACCAACATTTGCACAAACAGCATTCAATGCAAACGGTCGATTTGAACAATTAGAATCGACCCTTCCAACACCGAATTCATACCGAACAGCGAGTGGATCACCAGGAAAAGATTACTGGCAACAACGCGCAGATTACGATATCAAAGTTGAATTAGATGACATCAACAAAAAAATCACGGGTTCGGAGACGATTACCTATTTTAACAATTCTCCAGATGTGTTACCCTATTTGTGGATTCAGCTGGATCAAAATGTTTTCGAAAAAAATGCCGCGAGTAAAACGGGCGATACCGGTGAGATAAAAACAGGTATAAGTTCTAGAACATTTAATGATTTAACAGACACACGTGATTATGGTTACAAAATCACCGCGGTGAAGGACGTTAAAGGAAACCCAATACGCCATACCATTAATCAAACAATGATGCGGATCGATTTACCTACACCAGTAAAATCAGGTGGTTCTGTAAGTTTTAACATCGAATGGAATTACCTAATTACGGAATATTTGAGTCGCTCAGGTTATGAGTTTTTTGCCAAAGATGGTAATGCCAATTATTTTATTGCGCATTGGTTCCCACGCATGGCCGTTTACAACGATGTTTATGGCTGGCAGCACAAACAATTCTTAGGGCAAGGAGAATTTACATTAAACTTCGGAAATTATAAAGTGGCCATTACGGCACCAAATGACATGGTTGTGGGAGCTGGTGGCGAATTACTCAATCCCAATCAGGTGATGTCCTCCATGCAATTAAAGCGTTGGGAAAAGGCTAAAACGGCAACACGTCCGGTGGAAATTATCACACAAGCGGAAGCTGAAGCGGCTGAGAAAGGAAAGCCAACAGGCAAAAAGACCTGGATTTATAAGGCAGATAATGTGCGTGATTTTGCATTCACAGCCTCCCGTAAATTTATTTGGGATGCCTTACAAGTTGATGTAGAAGGCAAGAAAGTATGGGCAATGTCATACTACTCAAAAGAAGGTAATCCACTTTGGGGAAAATATTCAACGATGGTCGTTGCGC
>JBEEOB010000082.1:0-14030 GCA_041191865.1 Bacteroidota bacterium | reverse complement strand
TTCGGGTCCATTAATACGCCTTGCTTTTCGAAGCAATACGTCAATGTTACATCGAAATGATCACTCAATCCAATCGCCAAAGCCTGTGCCATGGTATCTGCATTGGTATTCAGTAATTGACCCGAAACATCTGCCGTAATGGGAGCAAAAACAGGACTAAATCCTGCCGAAATCAAACCGGCTAATGCTTGTGCGTTGACACGTTCAATATCCCCGACAAATCCATAGTCGATGGGTACGGGATTTCTTTTTTTCGAAACCACAAATGCTCCATCTGGTCCAGCTAACCCGATGGCATTGCATGTTGATGCCTGCAAGGAAGCGACGATGGATTTGTTGATCCATCCCGCATAGACCATTGTGACGATTCGAAGGCTTTCGGCATCTGTCACGCGCCGACCGTCAATCATTTGGCTTTGGATACCTAAATCGGCGGCCATGGATGTTGCGATTTTCCCGCCTCCATGGACAAGTAATTTGGGGCCTTGGATGGATGCGAAACTGGCAAGAAAGGAAGCTAGTGCTTCAGGAGCATCGATGATGTTCCCGCCAATTTTGACAATATGTAAGGCTTGTTTCGACATTAGAATAAATAAGGACTGTCCACCCGCATTTGGGTTAGTAAAATTTCTTTTAATACGGTTTGTGCTGCCCATACCCGGTTTCCGGCTTGTTGGACTACAATTGAATTCGCCGAATCAATCACGGCATCATCCACAACGACGTTCCGCCTTACCGGTAGGCAATGCATGAATTTCGCATTATTCGTTAATTTCATTTTCTCTTCACTGACGGTCCAAGCGGGATCAGATGAAAGAATTTTGCCATAATCTTCGTAGGAAGACCAGTTTTTGGCATAGATAAAATCGGCCCCTTCGAAAGCCTCTTTGGGGTCGTAGCAGATCTTCGCATTCCCTGAAAATTCAGGTGCTAATTCATAGCCTTTTGGATGAGCAATGGTAAAGTCTACATTGGCAATATTCATCCATTCTGCGAATGAATTAGGTACACATTGAGGCAATGCTTTTACGTGAGGTGCCCAAGTCAACACAACCTTTGGGCGTTCCACTGTTTTAAATTCGGTAATCGTGATTAAGTCGGTCAGCGATTGCAAAGGATGGCGTGTTGCGGACTCCAAGCTAACGATGGGTTTTCCGGTAAATTTCATGAATTGCTTTAAGACCATTTCAGAGTAATCATATTCTCTGTCCACGAGTCCAGGAAAGCTTCTAACTCCTACGATATCGCAGTATTGGCCAATTACTGCGGCCGCTTCCGATACGTGTTCTGCTTTGTCGCTATTCATGATGACCCCTTCGTTCATTTCCAATTGCCAGGAATCAGCCCCCACGTTCATCACCATCACATCCATTCCTAAGTTTTGTGCCGCCTTCTGTGTGGACAAGCGGGTGCGTAAACTGGAATTAAAGAACAACAAGCCCATGGTCTTATTCTTCCCCAAATGCTTGTCGGCATAAGGCATCTTTTTCATCAACAAGGCTTCATTTACGAGTTTGTCAATGTTGTACGCGTCTTTAACGGAAGTAAAATGCTGCATATAAGTGGTGGTCCGAAGACCTTAGGATATTGGCAATTTGGTAAAATTACCATTTTTACGAGATAAATGAAATTTATCGGCGGCGTTCCCAAGTGAAAACTTGCATGGGCGTTTCGAGTTCGAGTTTTTTCACCCCAGTCTGAACGAATTGATTTTTCGTTAAAACGCGTTGGGATCCTACATTATCCACCGGAGTTTCCGCACGTAGGATTTGTAAATCTTGATCTTGAAATGCCCAGGTAGCTATGGCTTGGACAGCCTCGGTGGCAATACCTTGGCCTTCGAATTTTTGATCGATGGCATATCCGATTTCGCTTGTTCCCTCATTGTCGGGAAGGCCGGCAAATCCGATTCCCCCTACAGAGCAGGACGCCGATTTGAGGATAATTTCCCAATTTGTATACCAGAAATAGTCCAGCGGGAATTTAGCGGTTTGGGGAATCCAGTAATCGCTTAAGGCTTGTAGCATTTCCTGTTCATAAAACAATCCCAATTTCCAAGGGTTATGCTTTAGTTCTAGCATTTTTTCTAGATCTTCGCGCCCCGTTTGCTTCCAAACTCGCAAATGCTGATTTGTTAGTGGAATCAAGGTTAATCTTGGGGTTTGAACTTGAATGGTCATATTGGGCAACAAATTATCCATTTTGGTCGCAAAATAAAAGACCTTTAACTTATAAGTATGAATTTCGCATTCGTAAAATACGATTTTAATAAACAAGCAATGAAACAAATTACTACGCTATTCGCATTTATGTTCATGTCTTTCACTGCCATCTCGCAGATTCCTGGCGGCATGGGAGGATTCGGTGCAGCGCCTAAGAAAGAAGCTGTTATTCCGGGAACTGCGCAAGCAACATCAAAAGGTTCAGCTAAGATTGTCGGATATATTTTAGATTCCACCGATACAAAACCCGTTGAATTTGCATCTGTGGCCTTAATCAACAAAGCAACGAATCGTCCAGTGGATGGAGCTTCCGCTGATTTGGTTGGGAAATTTGTCCTAAATAAAGTCGCTCAAGGTGATTATAAATTGGTTATCTCGTTCATCGGTTATGAGAGTAAAACGCTATTTGTTTCCATCAATGCGAAAAATGATGACCATGATTTAGGGGTGATCAAATTACCCGCAAGTACCAAAATGCTGGCGGAAGTAACGGTGGAAGGCCAACGTGCCATGATCGAGGAACGAGTGGATCGTACGGTTTACAATGCAGAAAAAGATGCAACGAATAAAGGGGGTGACGCAACCGATGTATTAAAAAAGGTTCCGATGTTATCCGTTGATTTAGATGGAAATCCTTCTTTACGTGGTTCGTCTAACGTGAAGGTATTGATTAACAACAAACCTTCGACCATTATGGCATCGAGTATTGCGGATGCCTTGAAGCAAATTCCCGCGGATATGATTAAGACGGTAGAAGTAATTACTTCGCCATCTGCTAAATATGATGCAGAAGGTTCTGCTGGTATCATCAACATCGTTACGAAGAAAAATACCTTACAAGGTTTGACGTTAAGTTTTGATACAAGTGCCGGTGTGCGTGGATCGAACCTAGCGTTGAATGGAAATTTCCGAAATAAAAACTGGGGACTTTCGTTGGGTGGTTTTGGTCGAACCGAATACAATGTGAATGGTAAATTTGAAAGTACACAGATTACACAGAATAATGGTGTCGAAACGCGTAACGTTCAATCAGCAGAAACACGTAGAGAAGGAATTTTCGGGAACTACCAATTAGGTTTTGATTGGGATATTAACAAATATAACTCGGTGACATCCAACGTGCGTTTTGGTTTGCGTAATGGAAATAACTGGCAAGATGGTCTTTCTCAGGTTCGAAACAATGTGTTGACGAGTTTGCGTAATACAAATTCTCAAGACCAATCAGCGAACGTAGATGTGAATGTCGATTATACCAAGACCTTTGAAAAAGCTCAAAAAGAATTTTCAATCTTGTCTATGTATAGTCGTAACAACCGGACAAATGATTTCTACAATTTGATTATGAATCCGAATTCGAACATGAGTGAGATCATGAGTTCTATTAAAAATGCGAATGATGCATATAATGAGGAGGCAACCATTCAAATGGATTATCAAACGCCGATTAATAAAATGTCCATGATTGAGTTTGGTGCCAAGGCGATTACTCGAAATGTAACATCAGATTACAAGTCATTTACGGCGGGAACTGACGGTGTTTATGCCTTGGTTAACTTAGCTTCTTTGCCAAGTAACGTATTTGATTACAACCAGAACATTTGGGGTACTTATGGCTCCTATACGCTAACGACAAAAAATAAGTGGAGTATTAAAGCGGGAGCGCGTTATGAGCATACGGATATCTCGGCGAGTTTCTTGAAGAAAGAAGGTCAAAATACGGTGATTCCTCCCTATGGCGTTTTGGTTCCGAGTTTCAACATGTCGAAGACGTTTAAGTCGGGAACATGGAGATTCAGCTACAACCGTCGTATTCAACGTCCCGGTATCGAAAACTTGAACCCGAACGTGAATGCGTCCAATCCATTGAATATTTCAACGGGTAATCCAAATTTAGCACCGGAGTACACAAATAACTATGAAATCTCGTACAGCAAGTTTGTGAAACAAACCTATATTTCGACAGCAATTTTCATGCGTAATACAACGGGTGCAATCAATCGTATTCGTGAAGTGCGTGGGGATACCGTGAAAACGACATCGCAGAACATTGGTAATGAAGATGCCTATGGTATGAACATTAACCTCAATGTTAATTTGTCGAATAAGTTGATGCTTGGTGGAGGCGGTGATTTGTCTTACATGGTGTTAGCTAATAATGTGGCTGATCCATTGCTTTCTGCAAAGAATGAAGGTTTACAGTCCAACTTTAGAATTTTCGGAAATTACACCATCGGAAACGGATGGGGTGCTCAAATATTCTCCTTTTACCGGGTTAATCAAGTTCAATTGCAGGGATCTCAAGGTGGATTTGGTATGTATAGCTTAAGTTTAAAGAAAGATTTCAAGAACAAGAAGGGTAGCATTGGATTTGGTGCAGAAAACTTCTTGACGCCAAATGGTTTTGTTATTCGTAACGAAACAAAGACGGCATCAATCAATCAGGTTTCTGAAAGTACGATGCGTAATATGAACTTTAAGATTAATTTCTCTTACCGAATCGGTAAAATGAGTTTTGGTCCTCAAAAGAAGAAAAAGTCCGTTAATAATGACGACACAAAAGGTGGTGAAGGTGATGCGGCTCCGGCTGCACCTCAACAACCGATGGGTATGCCAGGCATGCGCATGGGCGGTGGTGGCGGAGGCTTCGGCGGTCCACGTTAATCGAAATAGACTAAATAAAAAAGGAGGCTCAAAAGGCCTCCTTTTTTATTTATTACGCTCGATGGTGTAGTTGAGAAGATTCCCTAAGGAAGTACGATAGACAGAATCAGGGAACTGGCTGAGAATCTCGCGGGCTTCCTGTGCAAACTCCTGCATGCGTTGGGTGGCATAAGCAATGCCTCCGGTGGATTTAACGAACGCGATAACTTCTTTGACCTTTGCAGGATTGTCTGAATCATGCTTGATGGTTTTAATCATCTGCTTCCGCAAAGACCTCGTGGTGTTTTGAAGTGCATAGATCAATGGCAAAGTCATTTTCTTTTCTTTGATATCGATGCCTAAGGGTTTCCCAATTTCAGCATCACCATAGTCAAATAAATCATCTTTGATTTGAAAAGCGATACCCACTTTTTCGCCAAATTGATGTGCCATGTCGACGTATTTTGCGTCCGCATCCGTCGATTGTACGCCTACTGCACAACATGCGGCAATAAGTGTCGCCGTTTTTTTGCGAATAATATCAAAATAGACATCTTCTGTGATGTCCAATTTACGTGCCTTTTCGATTTGTAATAATTCGCCTTCAGCCATCTCACGTACTGCTGTGGAAACCGAAGTTAAGAGGTCGAAATCTTTGTGGTCTACAGAAAGTAACAGGCCTTTAGATAATAAATAATCCCCCACGAGAACCGCTATTTTGTTTTTCCAAACAGCATTGATGGAGAAAAATCCCCGACGGTAATCGGATTCATCTACCACATCATCGTGTACTAAGGTAGCTGTGTGCAATAATTCAATTAACGCTGCTCCTCGGTATGTTTTTTCAGTGATTTCGCCCACGCATCCTGCTGTTAAGAATACGAACATGGGGCGCATTTGCTTGCCCTTCCGTTGGACAATGTAATTCATAATTGTGTCCAGCAGCATGACTTTCGTCTTCATGAACTGTCTGAATTTCCCTTCAAATGCCTTCATGGGTTCCTCGATGGGCGCCTGAATAGATGAAAGCGAAATGGACATAGAATTAAGTTTGCGTGCTTGTTCGGCACATTTGGAAATTGTGTAAATTTAATCACAATTTGGGATAAATTAGCCCAGAGAATTAAATAATACGAAATTTATGAGCAACATGTTGGTCTTAGCTGGAGGCTCCGTCAAAGGCGCATTTCAAGCCGGTGTCATTAAGGCATTAGCAGAAAAAGGCTTTCAGCCGGATGTTATTTATGGGATTTCGGCTGGTAGTTTAAATGCCGCTTTTTTAGTGAATGCATTAGGCCAACAGCAATTGGATGGGCAGATTCCTGATTTTCGGCAAGCGGCGGATGATTTGTGGGAATTTTGGGAGACTCGAATTACACGTCCCGATTGTTTGTCTAGACCCTTATCCATATTCGAATTGGGTTGGACCGCTTTAACAAAAAAATTCAGGGGACTCGTATCGTCTGAGCCCTTGCGTGATTTAATTCATGAAGTATTATCCCTGCGAAATTTACAGGCAAGTCCCGTGGGGCTTCATATTGGTGCCGTGAACATCATGGAAGGGCGTATCCATTATGTTGACCCGAGTAATCTCGACTTTTTGGATTATTTATTAGCTTCTTCGGCTGTGCCGATTTTGATGCCTGTTGTTAAGATTCGTGGAGAGGAACGCCGAAGCTATTTGGATGGAGGATTACGTGATGTGACGCCCGTTAGGAAAGCCTTAGATGATGGGGGTAAGCATATTGTTTGTGTGAGTTGCCATCCGGAAGCCATTGAAGGTGGTTTTTTCGACTCAGGTGATTTGTTGGCCCTCGTAGATCGTGTGATGGATATCGCGGTCAATGAGATTTTAAATGCCGATTTGCGCGAAACAATCTTAATCAATAATTCCCTTCCAGCCGATGGTTCCGTGGTGATGGATGGTCCTTATCAAGGATTTCGGCGTGTGAATTTAGAATCGATTCGGCCTATTCAGCCGATCAATATTGATATCCAGCATTTTACGAAATTGGATATCCGGCGAATGCTCGAGGTGGGTTATGAGGTAGGTTTAGCCCAAATCAATTAAAAAAAGCCTGGTGTTTCGACCAGGCTCTTGAATGGGAATTTAAACCACCATGATGTCTTTTTCTTTTTCGTTAAAAATCTGATCGATTTTCGTGATAAAGCCATCCGTTATTTTTTGGATTTTATCTTCGGCTGATTTGATTGCATCTTCCGAAACGCCATCACCTTTTAATTTTTTGATGCTATTGTTGCCATCTTGGCGAGCATTGCGAATGTTGATTTTCGCAACTTCAATTTCTTGTTTCACACGTTTAACCAAATCGCGACGACGCTCTTCTGTCAATGGAGGAATAGCTAATCGGATTAATTCGCCATCATTCATTGGGTTTAAACCCAAGTTCGAATTACGAATTGCTTTTTCAATCTCACCGAAAATTCCTTTTTCGAATGGTTTGATGGCAATCGTACGCGCATCGGGTGTTGTAATGGATGCTGCTCCAGAAATAGGTGTTGCCATGCCGTAATAGTCAATCATTAAACCATCCAACATCGACGTGCTTGCTTTGCCGGCACGAATTTTTGATAATTCAATGTTTAAGTGCTTGATGGCGCCCTCCATGGTTTCTTGGGTCGCATCAATATAAAATTCAATTTCTTCCATTGGGTATTAGCTAATTAATGTTCCTACGTCTTCTCCGGTAACAAGATCAGCCAAATTGCCTTCCTTGTTCATATCAAAAACGATAATGGGTAATTTATTTTCTTGGCACAAAGTAAATGCCGTTGTATCCATAATTTTTAGGCCTTTCTGAATGGCATCTGAAAAGCTTAAGTGCGTAAATCGGGTTGCTGTAGGGTCCTTCTCTGGGTCAGCTGTGTAGACGCCATCTACTCGCGTACCTTTTAATACCACATCCGCTTCTACTTCAATCGCACGTAAAGATGCTGTTGAATCAGTCGTGAAATATGGATTACCTGTTCCCGCACCAAAGATGACAATACGTCCTTTTTCAAGGTGGCGAATGGCTCTCCGACGAATAAAGGGTTCGCAAACCGCTTCTACTTTCAGAGCCGTCATCATGCGTGTGTAAAGTCCTTGTTTTTCCAAAGCTGCTTGAACCGCCATGCCATTGATGACTGTGGCCAACATGCCCATGTAATCTCCTTGAACGCGGTCGATACCCGCTTTGGCCGCACTCGCACCGCGGAAAATATTTCCTCCACCAATAACGATCGCAACCTCAACACCTAAATCATGTACTTTTTTAATTTCGGCAGCATATTGGCCTAGAATAACGGGGTCAATTACCTCGTCTCGGGTAGACAATGCCTCACCTGAAAGTTTTAAAAGGATACGTTTGTATTTGGTGTCTTTCATGTGTTGTTGAGATTTATGCGGTGCAAATTTAGAAAATTAATCGGCTTCTTGTTTACCTTTCTGGCACATAATCTTTGGCTTCTGGTAATTTCCACCAGGCTAAATAGGGATGCGCATGGTGCTCATAATGGTAACCGAAAAAGTAACAGGAAATAAACGCCCATACATGGTTTCGTTTTTGACTTCTCGATTGTGTTTTATTTTCAGGTGCATGTTCCCCCCGGTGTGGTAGATAGGTCCCAAAAAAGAATAATTGTAATGTGCTCAGGATGGCTGGTATTTCCCAATAGACAATGAGGTTTTCCATGGGCAACCAAATTTTCAACACATTGTACGTGATTGCCATGGCGAGAACTTGCTGCCAGGTGACATATTGCCACATAAATTTAAACCACCAAACAAAAAAGTTGCCCTGATGGACATCCGGATCTTGTTCGGTATTCACGAAATCATGATGCCAATGATGTTTCTTGCGCAGGACAGCATAATTGTTGAAGGCGAAGAGTGTCGCGCATACCCAGCCAATTCCATGATTTAATTTTGAATTTCCGGGTGAAACCACGCCATGAATCGCATCATGTGAGGTGATAAATAATCCCGTATATAAATGAGTTTGAATCAACACATGTACATAGGTCCAAGGCGACTGAAAGTCCATGGGGTGCGCTAAAACATATCCTAAATGCACAAGCCAAAGCGTCAGCAGCGCAAAAGCCCAATATAATCCTGTAAAATTGTTTACTTTGTTCACGTGTTTTTGACTGATGGTCAAAATTAATACTAATTACCTATGAAAAATGTTTTCGTTGTGATATTCCTTTGCGGAATTTCATTTATGTCTTTGGGCCAAAAAACCTATTGCAATCCGATGAACTTGGATTATGGTTTTACCCCGATTCCCAATTTTTCCGAACAAGGTCGCCATCGTGCCACAGCGGATCCGGTGATTGCCTATTTTAAGAATCAATATTATTTGTTTTCGACAAATCAATGGGGCTATTGGGTCAGCAATGACTTGGTAGATTGGAAATTCATTTCTCGGAAATTTTTACAGCCCTATCACAAGGTATACGATGAACTTTGCGCACCTGCGACCTTAGTTTTGGGGGATAGCTTATTGGTCATCGGCTCGACCTATGAAAAGGATTTTACACTTTGGTACAGCCAGCACCCTAAAACGGATACTTGGAAAGAAGCGGTGCATGCCTTTAGCGCTGGCGCTTGGGACCCTGCTTTCTTTGAAGATGATGATAAGCGTGTGTATTTATACCATGGCTCGAGTAATACTTTTCCTATGTACGGTCAAGAAATCGATCGGAAAACCTTGCAGCCGATCGGAGAAAGGCATGAATTGATTCGCTTGCATGATGATTTGCATGGCTGGGAGCGCTTCGGTGAATACCAAGACAATACCTTTTTGAAACCCTTTATGGAGGGTGCATGGATGAACAAGTACAAGGGTAAATATTATTTGCAATATGGTGCGCCCGGGACGGAGTTTTCATCGTATGGTGATGGCGTCTATACCTCCGACAAACCTTTTGGCCCATTTACCTATCAGGCGCATAATCCGTTTTCTTTCAAACCAGGTGGATTTACGCGAGGGGCTGGCCATGGTGCCACATTTGAAGGCCAATTTGGGAATTGGTGGCATGTGTCTACCATTACGATTGCGGTAAAAAATAGTTTTGAACGTCGCTTGGGTCTTTGGCCAACAGCTTTTGATGCCGATGGAATTTTGTACACGAATACGGCGTATGGAGATTATCCGCATCGAATGCCAACGGCCCGTGTGGAAAACCCACGGGATTTGTTCACGGGTTGGATGCTCTTGAATTACAACAAGCCGGTGCGTGTTTCCTCGAGCCTGACGGGATATGGGGCAAATTATGCGGTGGATGAACAAATGAAAACGTATTGGTCGGCAAAAACGGCTAATCCTGGTGAGTTCATCGAATCTGATTTAGGGGAAGTTTCGACTGTAAGGGCGATTCAGATTAATTATGCGGATCAGGATGTGGATTTCAGTTTCTTAGGGAAAATGAATGGCATTTACCACCAGTATATGATTCAATATAGCCTGGATGGCAAGCGTTGGAAGACAGCTGTGGATAAGTCAAAAAACAAAACAGATGTACCGCATGATTATGTGGAATTGACTAAGCCGATTGAAGCACGATTTATTCGATTAATTAATAAACATATGGCTGCCGGGAAATTTGCCATTAGTGGATTGCGTGTTTTCGGATTTGGTCATGGTGAAAAACCTGCAAGTGTTAAGGATTTAATCGTCTTACGTGGGGATCATGATAAACGAAGTGCTTGGTTGAAATGGGGGCATTTGAGAAATGCCACTGGATATGTCGTTTATTCTGGGATTTCACCGGATAAATTATACACATCGGTACAGGTGTTTGGTGCCAATGAATATTATTTCAAATCCATGGATAAGGATCGTACGTATTATTTTCAGATCGAGGCCTTTAATGAAAATGGGATTGGCGTTCGTGGACCGATTGTTAAGTCGGAGTAAGAATAGCCTGCCCAACAGCACATTGTAAGCATTTTTTGGGTTCGCAGTAATTTCGATACCAATGCAAGCAAGCTTGCGAGTCACGGGCATTTTTAATAGGCAACCCCAGAGCACTAAAATAGCGTGTGATTTGATTGTTTTCGCCGTGGAGCTCCCTTAGCCACCGCAAGGCTTTTTGTTCGTATTGTGGCTGGCTTCTTTCCCGACTATAGCAGATTAACATCGGAATGAGCGTGTTGATGCAGATGGATTGAAATGCGCTTTTTCCTAGCTGCGTGTGATGCGTGGCGCTTTTCTTTCCAAATTGTACATGGTTGCTCCAATAGCCCTCCAAAGGTATTTCAAAGAGTTGTTGGAGTGTTTTTACTTCTTGTATTTCGAGTAACAAAGATAAGAGTGCGCAATTGACTCGTATGATTTCGGCAAATTGGGCTAAACGAATTTGGGGGAAATTAGCGGGGCGGAGGCGCAACATTTTCCAGTCGGACTTTTGTAAATGGCTTTCTGGCCAACTATGTTTTTTCTTTAAATGGATGTACTCACGCCTTAATTCAAATTGGTATTCATCTTGAATGGGTTCATTCAATAATCCAGCAATCCCAAAAAGCGCCGCCTCAATTCCGACATGTCGGTCGCGGTAAAGCAAGATCAGTTTCAAGGGTAAGTTTCGGGCTAGTCGGAGCATGGGTTCCGCATTCAACGAAAACCCAAAACTTTTCGCCAACGAAATGTAAAAGGCTTCCTCCCAATCGCCCTTATTTTCGGAAACAAGAAATCGCATGTCTTCGTATTTCGCTTGAAGGCGTTGCTGAATCATTTGATCGCGCATGATGTCTTTGACTCCAGGGTGTACGGATTCAAAAAATGCATGGCAGGCCAAAGGATAATTATTGGCTTGGTTGTTCCAGGTAGATTCCTTGTCTACCCAATTCGACAAGCAGAGTGTAGGAATAGGCTTCCCCGCCTCATATTGTATGACTTGATTGTCTTCCCAGACCACATGTAAGATGACGTTTTCGTAACTTTTATCTGTGTCATGCTGGTGTAGGAGCCAGTCGGAGGATTTAACATGTAATTCGACCGCGCCTATCCATTCTATTCCGTCAATACGAATTCTTGCATGTTGGAAATCCGCGCCAGCATGTGAGTTTTCAATGCCTGGTGAAATGATTTGGATTGATTCTCCCGTCGTTAGTTGGGGATTTTGATGAAAGCGTCGTTGCTTCCATAGTACGGCCATGCTGAGCTCATTCATCTCGGTGTGGATTAGATGAATGAAGGTAAGGTGCTCCTTGATAAGTTATTTGGTAAAGCGACTAAGCCTTAGAAATTATCAAGCTTTTGATTTATTGACCAAATAAATGCCGGCTAAAAGCACCAACATGAAAATGACTTGCGAGAGGTAAATTGCTTCTCCATCTACAAATCCCCAACCCAGTGCGACAATGGGAATCATGTAGGTAACGGAACTTGCTACGATGGCGCTCGTCCATTTGATGATTTGATTGAATGCTAACATCCCGATTGCTGAGCCAAAAAGGCCAAGTGCCATGGCCGAGATGAATGCCCAGAGGTGTTCGTTGTCTAAGGGGATTTCAAAAAAACCGGTGGAATATAAAAGCCCAAGCGCTAATGGGCCAATCATCATGAAGATGCCAGCGGTAGATGTCAAGGGGTGTAAATCACTTAAGCGCGTTTTAACAATGTGCATATTGATGCCGTACAACAAGGTTGCTAACACAACCCACAATGCGTGGACATTGAAATCAATGTTGAACCCTTGACCCGCAAAAAGTAAGCCCAGGCAACCTAATAGGCCCACGAGAATCCCCGTCATTTGTTTCCAAAGAAAGGGTTGTGCGAAAAATAGGATTCCGATGATCAGCGTGAAAAGTGGCGTGAACGCATTGAGCATGCCCGATAAGGCGCTGGAAAGATGTTGGCCAGCAATAGCAAAAAGGATGGCGGGAATGAGGTTTCCGGTTAACCCGGCTAGTAAAAAAGAACTGGAATGTTTGCGCTCCATGTATTTGAAGCGTTTGATGAAAATGGGTAAAAAGAATAAGCTGGCCGAGCAAATACGTAATGCACCCACTTGTAGCGCGGAGTAATTAGCTAAGCTTTTTTTGACCAAGATAAATGAGCTTCCCCAAATCAGCGCGAGTCCTAATATGGCAAGAAAAATGATGATACTTGGTTTTTTATTCTCCTGCATAGTGGATGGCAATTTCGTTGAGTGTTTCTTTAATTTCTTCGAGTGAATAACTGGTTACTAATTTTGTACGGTAAGGTTTAAAATGATCCATGCCTCGGAAGTAATTGGAATAGTGGCGTCTCATTTCGACGATACCGCCATGGTTTCCTTTCCAGCGGATTGAGAAGTCCAAATGCGATTCACAAACGGCGATACGTTCCGAAAGAGTAGGAGGGGCTAATAAGTTTCCTGTCGCCAAATAATGTTTGATTTCATTAAATATCCAGGGATATCCGATGGACGCCCGACCTACCATGATGCCATCCACGCCGTATTTGTCGCGGTATTCCAAGGCTTTTTGAGGCGAGTCGATATCTCCGTTTCCGAAGATGGGTATTTTGATCCGCGGATTTTCTTTGACTTTGGAAATTAAACGCCAGTCGGCATCACCCTTGTACATTTGCACACGGGTTCTTCCGTGGATGGTTAATCCTTGGATTCCGATATCCTGTAAGCGTTCGGCGACATCTTCAATGTTTTTGGTGGAATCATCCCAGCCTAAACGTGTTTTGACGGTTACAGGTAGGTGTGTTGCCTTCACGACTGCCTCTGTCATGGCAACCATTTTGGGAATGTCTTGTAATAGGGCGGCACCAGCTCCCCGACAAGCCACTTGTTTTACAGGGCAACCGTAATTGATGTCAATTAAATCAGGGCCTGCTTTTGTGGCGATTTCGGTGCATGATGCCATTGTTTCAATGGAGCTACCAAAAAGCTGTATGCCTATCGGACGTTCGTATTCGAAAATATCCAATTTTTGAACGCTTTTGGCGGCATCCCGAATTAGGCCCTCAGATGAAATAAATTCGGTGTACATCAAGTCGGCGCCATTCGCTTTACAAACCGCACGAAAGGGTGGATCAGACACGTCCTCCATGGGTGCTAATAACAATGGGAAGTCCCCTAACTCGATGTTTCCTATTTTTACCATTCTGATTAAAAATTGCGTAAATTTACGAGCATTATGGAAGAAAACTATTATCAGGGGCCAAC
>JBEEOB010000081.1:0-9369 GCA_041191865.1 Bacteroidota bacterium | reverse complement strand
ATCAAGTATCCAAGGAAAGGACAATCACCCGGTGGTACATGTTTCCTATGATGATGCCTTGGCCTACGCAAATTGGGCGGGGAAGCGACTACCCACGGAAGCAGAATGGGAATGGGCTAGCAGAGGAGGGTTAAAAAATGAGCGCTATCCCTGGGGCTCGGTATCTGTCAATGTCGCCCCTTTTAAAGCCAATAGTTTTCAGGGAAATTTCCCTCAGGAGGATCTCGCCCTAGATGGCTATAAGTCCACAACGGCACCTGTAAAGTCCTTTCAACCCAATGGATATGGGCTTTACGACATGGCTGGAAATGTGTGGGAGTGGTGTGCAGATTGGTATCGATCTGATTATTACAAGCAAAGTCCTCGCCTAAATCCCCAAGGCCCCTCAAAAAGCTATGACCCCGATGAGCCCCAAGTTCCCAAACGCGTCATGCGAGGAGGATCGTTCCTGTGCAATGATAGCTATTGTGCTAGTTACCGAAATGCTGCCAGAATGAAATCAAGCCCAGACTCTGGCTTACAGCATACGGGATTTAGATGTGTGAAGGATTAATTATCAATATAAATTTATTGTTTATCAATAAATTTATCCTATTTTTGCCCTGTAATCACGAGGTAAAACACACACAAAATGTTCAAAAAAGGCTCTACTCTCCTGCTTAAGGCCACTTTACTAGTTATGGCACTCATTGTTTTAGCGATGGCTATTTTTGCTTTCCCTCGTTTATACACAGGATTAAATGCGGATTTCCCCATGGCAAATAAGGCCATATTGGTTATCATCACGGTACTTTATGCGGTGACTATACCCTATTTCTTTGTTTTATGGCAATCCTGGAAATTGTTAACCTTGATTGATCAAAATTTAGGTTTCTCCGCATTTTCTATCCAGGCCTTTCGCAACATTAAACTAGCCTCTCTGGTAGGAGGCATACTTTTAATGGTCGGTTTCGTCC
Organism: Bacteroidota bacterium; assembly: GCA_041191865.1. GTDB lineage: Bacteria > Bacteroidota > Bacteroidia > Cytophagales > Spirosomataceae > Aquirufa. The sequence goes on along the minus strand of JBEEOB010000081.1, from coordinate 8,413 downwards.
CTTTTCTGTTTCCGATTGCAGAGGCGGATGATGCTCCAGGGTTGATCATTTATGGTTTTTTTGTGGCTTGTATTCCTTTCGTGGTATCCGTTTTTGCGGCTATCCTAGAAATGCTTTTTCAGAATGCGCTTCAGATGAAAAATGAAAACGACTTAACGATTTAATTGATGGCCATAATTATCAATCTAGATGTCATGATGGCAAAACGAAAAATGTCATTAAATGAACTCTCTGAAAAAGTAGGGCTTACCCTTTCGAACTTGTCCATATTGAAGACGGGAAAAGCCAAAGCAATTCGTTTCAGTACTTTAGAGGCGATATGTGAAGCTTTGGCATGTCAACCGGCCGATATTTTGGAATATAAAAAATAACAGATGAAAACTAAAAACTGGCGTGTTTTTTCGCCCTTATTATTGTTGTTACTACCCTTAATAGGTATGTTGATTTCTGACGAGGTTAATTGGAGTTTCTTTGACTTTCTGATCATGGGCTTGCTCATTTTATCTTTGAGTTTCGGGATAAAACAAATTTTGCGAGCCAGCCTTAAATTCAATTATAAAGTTTTTTTTATCGCTTTATTTTTGCTTTTGTTTTTGCTTATTTGGGTAGAGCTTGCTGTGGGTATTTTCGGATCTCCAATTGCTGGAAATTAAATAACCTCGATTTAGTAAGTCTATACTTCTTACATCAACATTTGTGATGCTATTTTTATTCGCAAATGCACATTCCATACTGATCAAAGATCTAGCTAGTCCATTTGTCAAACAATAGTCCCAATTGACCAAAAACAGGGTCTTTTTCTGGCATCTCTACTGCGGAAATGGAGCTTACTATTTGCGCGCGCTCTCCCTGCTCCAAGCCCGTTTTTAAATCCCACGCAAGTCCATTGGGGTATCCTCCTACAAATTGATAATCCGTGTGTTTCGAAACGGCATAATGCCCCACGCCTGCGGGTATGATTACGACATCCCCAGCGTTAAGGTGAACAATTCGCCCTTGTGAACCACCTATATTTAAGGAAACGCGACCCCAGCCTAATCCCAAAACTTCATGCGTATTGCTATGAAAATGATCGTAGGGCAATACGATATCACGCCAATTGTTCAACCAATTATTTTCTTTAAATCGATTTTCTAGCCAATCGGAACAATCAGCTAAGTCTACCACTTTTTGATAAACAATCACCGGGAATTTGTGATTAGGAATAAGACCATCATCGGCAAAGTAATAGGTTTCTTGGCTCATGGTTGCAATGATGGATTTGGGCAATTTTTCGAATAAAAATCCACATCCCGCGGTGAACATACCCCCGGATAATCCCCTTTCCAGGTTTGCATATCGTATATCAATTGGAAATGTAGATGCGGTGGCCAGCCCCCATTTTCAAGTACATTTCCTACCTGGCAAAACACCCGTCCTTGGGCAATAAAATCACCCTCTTGTATATTGGCCAAATCCTCGCTCGTCAAGTGCCCATACAAGCTGTAAATTTGTTCCTTCGGATGAAATATGATGATCGTCGGACCGTAATTTCCCGATCCTGGATTCACTTGAAAGCTATGTACCATACCGTCCAAAGGTGCGAAAACCGCTGTCCCCGCTTTGGTCCAAAAATCCATCCCCAAGTGAATATTTCGGAAGTCGGCAACGTCTGTCGCAAAGTTCTCATGTGACTCATAAACGACACGGTGCTCGAGGTATCCACCGTAACCTATTTTACCCGCTAATTTCGTGCTGATGTAATCACAGAAAGCGGTGATTTCCCCATAGATTGATGCCGTTAATTCTGTATTCGTGGCACTCAGATCTAATGCGATGCTATTGGTGCTTGTTAGGGCCTCGGAAAAGAGTCGGTGAATCATGTTTCGTAGATTTTATTTCCCGACAACTAAAAATTGATTGACGTCCATCCAATGCATAAAGGCATCAAACCATTTATTGCTCGTCCGATTCGGATTTCCTAAGCCAAAACCGTGTCCACCATTTTGGTATAAATGAAACTCAACCGGTCGGCCGGCTTTAAACCACGAATCAATCACTCCAAATTGACCGTTAAAAAGGAAATCATCCGATGCGATGACGTTGAACATGGGCGGAGCGTTTGTAGGTACCTTCACGGGACCCATGCCGCCATAAATGGGGCCGATGAACGCCAGTTTCATTGATTTAGAATTCAGGGTCGCATGCATCGTTAATCCAGCTCCGGCAGAGAATCCAATCATTCCGATGCGCTTTGTATCTACCCCCCATTCGGAGGCATTTTTAAGAATCATCGCATAAGCCGCTTCGGCATCTTGAAGCTGATTCGAAAGATCTTGCTGGGCCATGGGATTGGAATTCTTTGTCGTGCTATCCGATTTCTGAGGGGCCGGACGTGGTCGGTTCATCCAAGCCGTAAAATCTTCTAATTTTTCTGGGGTTGGGAATAAGCGATACTTTAAAACGAAAGCGGTTATTCCTTTTTTGGCGAGGGCTTCTGCGACCTCCCAGCCTTCGTTACCTAACGATAACCAACGGTATCCTCCGCCGGGAGCCACGATAACAGCCGCTCCGTTTGCCTTACCTTTTTCTGGAAAGAAGGGCGTTAATGTGGCGGTAGAAATATTGCGGGCCATCGGATCTCCCCACTGACGAAACCAGGTTTCTGGTGCGGGTTGGTCCTTCACCGATCCTGTGTTTAAGGGAATCGCATTAGTTTCTTTGGGGGTTTCGAGGGGATAAATAGTTCCATCCTGTGCGCATGTTGTCCATGCAAGAAAGGAAAGAAGCATGACGAATAGTTTTTTCATAGGTTTCATAGATTTTATATAAGCGCCGACAAGTTAATGAACTTATTTCTTTTTCAATAATGGCCTAGATAGCTCAATTTTTCAAAGCCCTGTTATTCGTCTTTTTATTGATGCTGGATAGGCCTAAAGCTTGCGCATTTAGTCCTAAAAATGTTCCCGAAACGGGTTTGGGAACAAGCTGCGACCGCCTTGATTAACATGATTTCAGGGAGAATCAATAGGTTTGGGTAAACAAAACGTTAACCCATGAAAAAAATCATTTACCTATTCCTCGCCTTGAGCCCCATGCTGGCCCACGCGCAAACCAAAAAAGAATGTGCAGCATTACTTCAAGCGGAACAACATGTAGCCGCCAACATCAAAATGTACACCGAAACCTGGGATAAAATCTTCAATCAACGGGACATCGATCAAGTGAATGAGAAGAACTTTGCGGCCGATGTGATTTTATTAAATCAAAAGGAAAAAATACGTGCCCAAGGAATTGAAGGGTTCAAGAAGTCATTCAATTACTATTTGACGACTTTTTCCGACATCAAATTTACCTTCATCGACGTTTGGGGACACGGTGATAAATTAGTGAAACATTGGAATTTTAAAGGCACGCATACCGCGACGGGAAAACCGATGGATTTGTCGGGCGTAACCTTGGTCAAAATGAAAGATGGCAAGATTATCGAAGAACAGGATTTCGATGATAACTTGTGGTATAATCAACAATTGGGGCAATACCTCGTAAAATAATCACGATGAAACAGATTAAACTTTTAGCGCTCTTCATTTTTGTTGCGCAAAGCGTTTGGGCGCAGTATCCCTTGATCAACAAATTCGAGTTGGATTCCAAGTCAAATAAGACGCATTATACGATCGAAGTTTCGGTACCTGAAAACTACAGCGCCTCCAAGAAATATCCGTTCTATTACATTTTGGATGGATACTATTCGGCAGCCATGGCGCATGGTGCGCACCGTGTCTTGCAAATGGAAAAGCTTATCGAAGATGTCGTTGTAGTGACGATTACGGGACCCGAAAAGACAACCAGCGAGTGGCTGATTAACCGTTGGCCCGATTATACCTTTACAGTCGACACCCTCAATGACGTAGGCGCGGCGAAATACTTCAATTTACCTGCGGGCAGTCTCCACTCGGGCAAAGGTGATGCGTTCTTGAAAACACTTACTCAAGAGATTTTCCCTTTGGTGGAAGGTAAATACGGATGCAATGGTGACCGGGGTATTTCGGGGCATTCGTTGAGTGGTCAATATGTCGCTTATTTGATGTTCGGAACCCAGGATGTATTTAAACGATTTGCGATTAATAGTTCTTCCCAACGACTTTGGATACAGAATGAAATCCGACGAATCGAAGCCAAATATGCTGCGTCGCATAAATCTTATGCCGTGCGCACATTCTTATCCTATGGGAGTTTAGAGCCGAAAGATGGGATTGAAGATTTGCGGGACTTTGAGCGCGTTTTAAAAACGCATTACCCGGATATGCAAACTCAATTTGTCGAATTTGCCGATGAGACGCATGTCTCGGTGACCCCAGCCATGATTTCTCGGGCTATGTGGTTTCTCTACAAAAATAAATAAGTCAGACAAGTAAGTATTCAAAAGGGGCTAATTCTTTACGATTAGCCCCTTTTTTTATTAATTATGCTGGGCCTGTACACCCCGCCAAAGAAAATAACTAAAAATTTAGTTAGAAATATTTTGTAACTAAATTTTTAGTTATACATTTGTCCCAACGAAAACGAAGACAGATGAAAAAACTAACCCAAGCAGAGGAGCAGGTCATGCAGGTCATTTGGAATTTGCCAGCAGGCGGATACCTGAAGGACATCATTGAAATTTTACCCGAGCCCAAGCCGCATTCGAACACCGTGGCAACCTTGTTGAAAATTTTGGTGGAAAAGGATTTTGTCCAAATCTCCAATCCAAATCGGAATAACGTGTATTCCGCCAAGGTTTCGAAATCGGATTATTCAGGCCAACGGATGGCGGGTCTTACGGAATCCTTTTTCGAGGGATCTTATGCCAATGTGGTTTCTTTTCTGGTGGACAAAAAACAAATGTCCATCGAGGATTTGGAGCTTTTGTTACAAAACTTAAAATCTAAAGGCGATGAATAAGACCGAGGTTTTTATGTACCTGTTGAAATCGATGATTTTGTCGGGGATTTTCTTTGGCTACTATGCGCTGTTCCTAAAAAACACAATCTACCACGCCTATAACCGCTTTTATTTATTAGCGTCCATGGTGCTCAGTTTAGTGATTCCATGCTTCCATCTTTCGATGTTCACGATTTCGGAAGAAGCGTTACCTGCCGCGCAGGTCTTGACCTACCTAAACACCGTTGCTCAAGGACCGGTTGCACAACCAAGCATTGCATGGGAAATTGTCGCCATGGGCATAATCAGTGGGCTATTTGTCGCATATTTGGCCTATAGTGTCCTCCGCATCTATCTCTTGAAAATGAAAAACCCTGTGACGCAGATGGGCGACTTTGACTTCATTGAAACGGAACTGGAGGAGGCACCATTTTCGTTTTTCAACAACCTTTTTTGGAAGAAATCCATCTCCATCGAGGACGAATCTGGGCGGAAGATATTACAACACGAGCTCGCTCATATCCGCCAAAATCACTCCATCGATCGCCTGTTTTCTCAAACGATTTGTGCCATTTTTTGGATGAATCCACTGAATTGGATCATGCAAAAAGAGTTGCAAAATATCCACGAATTTATCGCCGACCGGGATGCTGTGGGCTCCGGAGAGGTGGATGCTTTTGCCAAAATGCTTTTACAAACCTATTACGGTAATCATTTTTTAAACCCGAGTCATTCATTTTATTATTCATCCATTAAAAGAAGAATTATCATGTTAACAACTTCAAAAACCCCTAAATACGCTTACCTAAGAAAGGTAGCTGTATTGCCTTTGTTGGCCTTTATTTTGGCCTTATTCTCTATCCAATTGAGTGCGCAAAAACCTAAACGCAAGCAAGCAAAGGAACCTCAATTCCTGGTCACGATGCACTCCGATTCCACTACTTTTTCAGATCCCAAAACGGGAAAGAAAGTGTTTTCTGTCGCCACGCGCGATATGCCACCTCCACCGCCGCCAGCTACTGCGCCAGTTTTTCCTGTGCCCCCGACTCCACCTTTAGTAGGATCTGCATCGGATATTAAAATGATTTATGTTGATTCAACCACAGTAGAATTGAGAGGAAACAAGGGGGGTAAAAACATCGTTTTTCGGGCAGAAAAAGTGGCCAATAGCACGGAATCGCCCACGGGTCAAACCGGAGTGGTTCTAAAACCAGCGGCTTCTCCCAAAGAAAAACCGCTCATCGTCATCGACGGGGTTGTCACTCGCAACATCGACCTTAATTCAATTAACCCCGATAATATTCAGTCGGTGAATGTCTTAAAAGGCGATAAAGCAGTAGCCAAATACCCCGAATCTGGAGCAAATGGTGTTATCGAAATAACAACCAAGAAACCGTAGACTCGACTCTTTAGTTTAAAGAATGAAAAGGATTTGTAATAGGCGGTGAATTTCACCTGCCTATTACCGTTTAGCCCTAGGGCTGATTTAAAAACGCTTTCGAATAGTTGATTTTCAGCGCATCCATCGCCGGTAAATGTCCCGTTAATCGCTTTTTAAAATCTGCGTAGTTTTTGGATTCCTTCGGCGACCATCCAATTTCAGAAAGCGCTAAGGCCCGTGGATAGGTCATGTATTCAGCATAGTTGATATTGCTAATGTATTCGGTCCAAACATTGGCTTGAATTCCTACGACATGCTTCGCTTCTTCTGCTGTTAACTCGGGAAGATTGGGCTCAAAGGAATAACACTTGCTCAAGGGTAAATTCCCCCCAATCGCAAGAGGTTCCGTTTTGGGATCCGCTTGGTAATAGTCCAAATAGAAATAGGAATTCGGAGACATCACAACATCGTGCTTTTGCTTCGCTGCCTCAATCCCCCCTTTCGTTCCGCGCCACGACATCACCATGGCATTGGGCGATAGACCTCCTTCTAGGATTTCATCCCAACCGAGTAATTTTTTTCCTTTGGACGTGACGAATTTATCGATCCGACGAATGAAATAACTCTGCAATTCATGCTCGTCTTTAAGCCCTAATTTTTTAATTAAATCTTGGCAAAACTTACTTTCCTTCCATTGCGTTTTCGGGCATTCATCCCCACCGATGTGCATGTATTGACCTGGGAAAAGTGCCATCACTTCCGTCAGCACATCTTCTAAAAAAGTAAAGGTTTCCTCGCGCGGGAAGAGCACATCTTCAGATACACCCCATTTCGTTTTGACCTGGTATATTTTATCGGCATTCGCCCCAAACTGTGGATAGGCTGCCAATACCGCCTGTGAATGGCCTGGCATTTCGATCTCGGGAATCACTTCAATGTATTTTTTAGCGGCATAAGCGACAATGTCTTTCACCTCTTCCTGGGTATAAAATCCACCGTGTGCTTTACCGTCATATCTTTGGTCTTTGTAATGGCCCAGCATACTCTCTTTGCGCTTGGATGAAATCGAGGTCAACAAGGGATATTTTTTGATTTCGATCCGCCAGCCCTGGTCTTCCGTTAAATGCCAATGAAAGGTATTCATCTTGTACATCGCCATCAAATCAAGGAAACGCTTAACCGAAGCCACGGGATAAAAATAACGACCCACATCGAGCATCAGCCCCCGGTAAGAAAAGCGAGGCTCGTCTTTAATCGATACGTTCGGAATGGATACGGAACCTTGAATTTTTGAACCAGCATAAATTTGTGCGGGCATTAATTGTAGCAAGGTCTGCAGGGCATAAAATGCCCCTTTTCCCGTTTTGGCTTGAATGAAGATTTTGGATGAACTAACCTCCAGGCTGTAAGCTTCCTCGCCCAAGGTGTTGTTTTGTGAAAATTGGATCACCCCTGATTTAGCTGTCTTGGCGCTGATTGGAAATCCGCTGGCACCTTGGATATATTCCTGTAGTAAATTAGCTACAGGAGCGAAATCGGCATGCGAATACCCGATACTTGTTGACTTTTTGACCACAAATTGGCCTGTTTTTGGCACAAATGCTTTAGGTAGTGGGATGAGGTTGTATGTATTTTGGGCGAATCCAGCGAAGGAGACAAGAACGAGTAAAATGAGATGTTTCATGAGGTGTTAAAGAGGTTATTTGCAGGTCAATTTAATTAAAAATCGGTGGAATTGTATGCTTATTAAATGGCCTAAGATACCCAGCGGTCCCGCAAACGCGCTGTGCTATTTCGGATAGTTACGCTATATTTGAATCTAAACTTGTTTTTCGATATGCCTACATTTCCTAAATTATCGCTGATTTTAAATATCCTAGTCCTGATCCCCGTTTCATCGGGCATTCTGTTGAATAGCTTTTGGGCGGTTGAAGCTTATGGACCTGATGTACCCGCGCGTGGTATCCTCCTCTCGATTTATCTTGCAATCTTGATTGTTTCGGCGGTGTTACTCGTCAAATTTGACGCCAAATTCGTCATGGCACTTTTGACTGTTCAGATCATTTATAAAGTATTAAGCCCCATCATGGTGGGCACTTTGACAAACCCCGTCATCATTAGCAACCTGTT
>JBEEOB010000080.1:0-6677 GCA_041191865.1 Bacteroidota bacterium | reverse complement strand
GTTGGCGATGTTTTCCGACCAATCGTTCGCGAACCTGGAGCGTTTCATTATTCGGTTGTCGACAATGAAGCAGATCGTTTGATTTTAGAAACAAATGACGGAGCCCCTAATGGTAAATTAGTTGAGTTGACTTTGGCAAAGCCGGAGAAGGCAAATTGGAAACCACTGGTTCCGGAACGAGCTGAGCCCCTTCAGGCTGTCGCGAGTGCTGGACATCGCCTCTATTTGACCTATTTAAAAGATGTGACCTCGCGTACCCTGATTTATAATTATAACGGTGTAGGCATCGGTTCCGTGAAATTACCAGGACTTGGGAATGTGAGCGGGTTTCATGGGGAAAAGGAAGATAAATTCACCTTTTTTACGTATTCCTCGTTTAACTTTCCGCCAACGGTCTATAAGTATGAGGTAGCACAGAATACGAGTAAAATATTCCAAAAGCCCAAATTAGCCTTTAAGCCGGAAGATTTTCAAGTCATTCAAAAGTTCTACACGAGTAAAGATGGAACGCGGGTGCCCATGTTCATTGTGAGTAAAAAAGGCATGGTGTTGAATGGCAAAAATCCAACCATTTTACATGGTTATGGCGGATTTAATATAAGTTCTACTCCAACTTTCACCGCAAGTTTAATGGCCTGGTTAGAGAAAGGTGGCGTGTATGTTTTGGCGAATTTGCGGGGTGGCAGTGAGTATGGGGAGAAATGGCATCAAGCAGGGATGAAGCTTAACAAGCAAAATGTGTTTGATGATTTCATTTATGCGGCCAAGTATTTAATTAAACAAAAATACACCTCAGCGTCGTACCTGGCGGCTTCGGGTCGCTCGAATGGGGGATTGTTAGTGGGTGCGGTTATCAACCAACATCCGGAGTTGTTTGGGGTTGCATTACCTGGTGTCGGTGTAATGGATATGTTGCGATTTCAAAAATTCACCATCGGTTGGAATTGGATCGCCGATTACGGATCGAGTGACAACGTGGAAGAATTTAAGGTTTTGTACAGTTATTCGCCGCTGCACAACATTGAAGCGAAATCATATCCTGCTACGTTAATTACGACGGCAGATCATGATGACCGTGTGGTTCCAGCGCATTCGTTTAAGTATGCTGCGACTTTACAAGCGAAGAATACGAGTAAAAAGCCTATGATTATTCGCATTGATACGAATAGCGGTCATGGTTCGAGTAATACGGCTAAGTTGATTGAATTGACAGCTGATATGTATGCATTTGCTTGGGCGAATATGGGGAAATAAAAAACCCCGAACGTTCGTTCAGGGTTTTATCTTAGGCGGAAAATATAAGCCCAGGCATTAGCCTGGGGGAATTAACTAATCAACCTTAACTCTTCTGACAGCTCCATCCGCTCCTTGGCTTACGCGAATAAAATAAACGCCAGAACCTGCTTTTTTGATGTCAATTTGACCGAGGTAGTCACCTTGAAAATCTTTAATCTGCTCGTTGGCTAATTCTTTGCCATTGACATCTAGGATAGAGATGGTCACATTCCCTTTTTCGGGTGCATTAAATTTTACGCTAATTTTTCCGTTGAACGGTTTGTTTGGCGTTGCTTTTAAACCATGTATGGTTTTTGAACCTTCGGCTAATATATCTTGGTGGATATTTTGGAACATTTTCATGTGTTTGCCTGGGCCATCTAATTCAATATTGAATTCATGAGGTCCTTGGATATCTTCTGAAATCATGTTGCCGTCTTTATCACCTTTGCGAATAATCATGACGCGTTTGTCTTCTTGTGGACCTGCGCCTCTGAAATTTTCTGAAATAAGATCGCCTTCCTGAATTCCTTTATGAATGATTACGTGCTTTTCTGGACCCCCATCAATATTCTCGATGATGATGTTGCCTGGTTGATTGGACTTGCGCGCGTGGTTTTTGTTGACATCAACCCGAACGATTTTTTTCTTTCCGCCTGAAGTAGATACATTGATATCTAAGGAATCACTTAATTTTTTTATTTCGGCGTCAGCTTGATCCAGATCGTTGAATTTTTTCTCGATGACGCGTTCTTTCCCGTTTTCGCTAATGACAATTTTGATTGTCGCTTCTTTTTTATCTTGAGCTTTTACCGCAAAGCTCGCGAATGCCAAAGCGGCCGTAAGCATGTAATATTTCATATGTTTGTTTTTTGATGCGGAGCAAACTTACGAAAAGCTGCCGAATCTTGTTTGTTAAGAAGTGTTAAGACCTCTTTTATCCTCCCCGCAATTTGATAAATTTGTGCTTTCGATTTTTACATTCGACATGACTCAAAAGAAAATTAGGTTGATTATTGGCTTTATGTCCCTAGCATTGGTAGGGCTTATTGCTTTTCAAGCCTATTGGCTAGGGTTCATGCTGGAGACTAAAAAGGAACAATTTGCATCGGACGTTCAAGATGGCTTGGCACAAGTTGTTCGTAAACTCGAAAAGCAAGAATTGGTGATGTTGGCTCAAAGGCAGCAGACCTATGAAACTCAGCAAAAAAAACTAAGAGAATTATCTGCCAAATTAGCCTCGGAGAAAAACCCTGAATTTATCCCACCGCCACCCGAGGAAAACAAAATTGCAGAATCTTTCATTGGACCTGACCCTTCTCATCGGAATGGATTAGGAGCAATCCACAATGAAGTCCGATCAGATATCATGTTTGTTCGTAAATCGTTTATGCTTCCTAATGGACAGATTGCAGAAATAACAGAAGAATATCAAGTAAATGTGAATCCGGAACAAGATATTCAACGCAGGTTGCAAGAAGATCAACAGTTGTCAGAAATGTTGAGCGATGTACCTGCCAAAAATAATAGCATCAATATTCATAAGAATCGGATCAAGCGTGCGCAAAAATCCCTGCGGAGGCGGGAGGGATTATCCAAAAAAGATCGACGCATGATTGGAAAAGCGATTAACAAATTTGCGAAAAAAGAGGTCGATAAAGTCATTCAAAAAACGGCACTCGCGAAAGAAGTTCTTTCAGACTATTTATTTAAAGAGCGTCCCATTGCCCAGCGCGTGGAACCACATTACATCGATAGCCTGCTCCGGCAAGAATTAACGGCTAAAAACATTAATTTAGCTTATTCCTTTGGTATTGCACCTCAAGCGCCGAAGCAGGCCAATGATTGGATTTTTGCTTCTAATGCAAGTATTAAAAAACAAACGCCTTTGTTTATGGCCTCTTTGTATCCCAATGACTTGCATGCCTCAGGTCAGTTTTTGCATGTGTTCTTCCCAGATTCCTTGGGTTTCATTTGGCAAACCATGGGGGTGAATCTATTGGGTTCGGCCATCTTGCTTTTGATCATGATTGGCTGTTTTTACATCGCCATGATGACGATCATCAAGCAAAAGAAATTGGCTGAAATCAAAAATGATTTTATCAATAACATGACGCATGAATTCAAGACGCCCATATCGACCATTTCTTTGGCAACCCAATTGATACAGGAAGATACAAGTGTGGTGGATAATGGGACAGTTCAGCGGTATTTGGGGATTATCAAAGATGAAAATGTGCGTTTAGGTCGGCAAGTTGAGCGTGTGCTTCAAACCGCCCAAATGGAACGCGAAGAGATCGTGCTCAAGAAGAAAAACGCAGATATGAACGCGCTGATTCAGCAGGTGATTGAGATGAACCAACCCATGTTGATGGCTACAAATGGGGCAATTTATACTTCGTTTACAAATGAGGCGGCTAATTTATTTATCGATGAGGTTCACATGAGCAATGTGATGAATAATTTAATCGATAATGCGGTTAAATATAGCGCGGAATCACCGGAGATTAACATAGCAACATTTATTGACGACGCTGGATTTCACATTCGCGTTGCCGACCAAGGTATAGGGATGCGAAAAGAGGTATTAACTCAAGTTTTCGAACCTTTTTACCGGGTGCCTACTGGGAATGTCCATAATGTCAAAGGCTTTGGTTTAGGCTTGAGTTATGTGAAAAAGATTATCGAAGCGCATGGCGGAAACGTTCATGTAAAGAGTCAATTTGGCAAAGGGAGTACATTTGAAATTACGATACCTTATGGCAACTAATCCGAGTATTTTATTGGCAGAAGATGATCCTAATTTAGGACTTTTGCTAGCTGAATTTTTAAAGAAAAAAGGCTATGAAGTAGCTTGGGCGCATGATGGAGATCAAGCGCTCGATCTATTCGTCAAAGGCCATTTTGACCTCTGTGTTTTTGACGTCATGATGCCAAAGAAGGATGGGTTCTCCTTGGCCAAAGATATTCGTGCAACACATTTGGATGTACCCATCATCTTTTTGACGGCTAAGTCGATGGAGGAAGATACCCTACAAGGCTTTAAAGTGGGAGCGGATGATTACCTCACGAAACCTTTCTCGATGGATGTCCTCGTAGCCCGTATGGAAGCGGTATTGCGTCGTACACATTCCGATAAAACCTTACCTGCTTTAGCGGATGAAATTCCGTTAGGAGATTTTCTGTATTATCCAGCGAAAATGCGGCTTGTTTTTCAAGGAAGTGAACAAAAGTTTACCCCAAAAGAAAACGAGCTCATGAAGTTGTTGTGTGAAAACTTAGGCCGACCAGTTAGTCGGTCCTATGCCTTAAAATTAATTTGGGGAGATGACACCTACTTTAATGCCCGCAGCATGGATGTCTACATGACGAAATTACGCAAGCTTCTAAAAGAAGACCCTCGCGTACAATTAATGAATTTGCACGGCGAGGGTTTTCGATTGAGTGTCGACTAGTTAATGTGCGTATAGCCCGTATATGGTACTAATACCGCCGGAATCTTAATGCCATCGGGTCCTTGATTATTCTCTAAAATGGCAGCTACGATCCGTGGCAATGCTAATGCTGAACCATTTAAGGTGTGGCACAAGATTGATTTTCCATCAATTTTCGTACGTAACTTTAGGCGATTCGCTTGGTAAGTTTCAAAGTTAGAAACGGAACTCACTTCTAACCAGCGACCTTGTGCTGCCGACCAAACTTCCATGTCAAAAGTCAAGGCAGAAGTAAAGCCCATATCACCTCCACAAAGACGTAAAACGCGATACGGTAGTTCTAATTTCTGCAAGATGCTTTGTACATGCAAGGACATTTCCTCTAACGCTGCATAAGAATTTTCCGGTTTTTGAATTTGTACAATTTCGATTTTATCGAATTGATGCAAGCGGTTCAAGCCACGAACATGTGCGCCCCAGGAACCCGCTTCCCGACGGAAACATGGTGTATGGCCTACGTTTTTGATAGGCAAGTCTTTTTCGTTGACAATGACGTCACGGTATAAATTCGTAATAGGCACCTCTGCCGTTGGGATTAAATACAATCCCTCTGCTTGCGTAACATACATTTGCCCTTCTTTATCGGGCAATTGTCCTGTGCCAAATCCAGAATCTTCATTGATTAAGATAGGAGGCTGTATTTCATAATAACCCGCTTTGATGGCTTCGTCTAAGAAGAAGTTGATCAATGCGCGTTGTAAGCGAGCCCCTTTTCCCTTGTATACAGGAAATCCAGCACCCGTAATTTTATTGCCTAAATCAAAGTCGATGATGTCATAATCCTTGATTAAATCCCAATGGGGTTTTGCTCCATCGCTTAAGGTAGGAATTGTTCCCCAGTTCAACACGACTTCATTGTCCTCTGCCACTTTTCCTTCTGGAACAGAACTGTGGGGAAGGTTTGGCAGTGTTACTAGTAGGTCGGTCAATTCTTTCTCGGCCACGCGCGCAGCTTCTTCCATGACCTTGATGTCCCCTTTAAGCGCAGCCGTTTCGGCACGTTTTCCTTCAGCTAAATCTTTCTGTCCAGATTGCATCAATGCGCCAATTTCCTTCGCAGCTGCATTGGCTTTTTCCAGTGCTTGTTCCGCTTGCTGGAGCAAGGATTTACGCTTATCATCCATAGCGATGAGTTGGCCCACGATTTCAGCAGCATTTGCCACATGTTTTTTCGTTAAACCGGCAATGGTAAGATCCGTATTTGTGCGGATAAATGGAATCGTTAACATGGCATTTGTTTAGAAAAGTCCTTCGTTTAATGCGTTTAAAGCATCATTTTTATGTTTAGCATCTACCAAAAGGGAGATGTTGTGTTCGGATGCTCCGTAAGAAATCATGCGAATCGGGATATTTTTAATGGCATCCAAAACCTTAATTGCAATCCCTTCTTTGTCTGCCCAGAAATTACCCACGATGCAGATAATCACTTGGTCCTTATCTGGATCTTCCAATTCTGCAAACTCACGCAATTCGCGCATGATGGCATCCAGGTTAGCCGTTTGATCAATGGTCACCGAAACCGAAACTTCGGATGTAGTAATCATGTCCACCGGTGTTTTGTATTTTTCGAAAATCTCAAATACACGCTTTAAGAAACCGTAGGCATTTAACATCCGTGTCGAATGGATGTAGATGGCGGTAATGTTGTCTTTGGCAGCGATGGCTTTGATTTCTACGTCGGTCGACTTCTCTGAAATCAATGTGCCGAAAGCACTTGGTTCCATCGTGTTTTTTAAACGCACAGGTACGCCTTTGATTTTCGCTGGCGTAATGGTACTCGGATGCAGGATTTTGGCACCGAAATAGGCTAGTTCTGCCGCTTCTGCGAATGACAATTCTCGAATAGGGAAGGTGTTTTTCACAATTCGAGGGTCATTATTATGCATTCCGTCGATGTCCGTCCAAATT
>JBEEOB010000079.1:0-18740 GCA_041191865.1 Bacteroidota bacterium | reverse complement strand
CCGCGCTTAAATGCATCTTATTTCTTCTCGTCAAAATTTACTTCCGGTGCTTTCTCAGAACCTGATTCCGCTTGAAAGAATCCCTTCTCAGCAAAACCTGAGAATGAAGCGATTAGATTGTTCGGGAAAGTCACGATTAAGGAATTATATCCTTTCACCGAATCGTTAAAACGATCACGCTCTTCTTTAATGCGGTTTTCAGTTCCTTCCAATTGCGCTTGTAATTCCGAGAAATTCTCTGTTGCTCTCAATTGTGGATAATTCTCAGCCACCACCATCAAACGCGATAATGCGCCTCCTAATGAGGATTGAGCGGCTTGATATTTTTGCATATTCTCCGGACTCAAATCCTTAGAATCTAATTTCATTTGTGTCGCTGATGCACGTGCCTCAATAACTGCTGTCAAGGTTGATTTCTCGAAATTCGCTACCCCTTGTACCGTCTTGACTAAATTCGGGATCAAATCCGCACGACGTTGATAGGCACTTTGAACATTCGCCCATGAAGCCTTTACCTCCTGATCACTGGTCGCCATGCTGTTGCGAGCACCTACGCCCCAAAAAATAACTAACGCTATAACGCCTAATACAATCCAAATTGACTTATTCATTTTTTGAAAAATTTAAGGTTTGTTGTCTGGCAAAGGTATAAATAAAACGATATGCCTTGCCAATTTTTACACTAAAATGCTTTTTCAAGGATAAACGTTCCTTTTTCCTCCATAAATTTATTTTTAACTTGTAGCCATGTTACAAAATCTCCCCAATCCGCCACAAGCAAGCCAAATTCCGAAAGAATTAACGATACACGGCGACATCCGACAAGACCCCTATTTTTGGTTAAACAATCCTGAAGACCCGGCGGTCATTGATTACCTTAATCAAGAAAATAGGTATACCGAAAATGTGCTCAAACCCACCGAAAACCTTCAAAACGAACTGTTTGAAGAAATGAAGGGGCGTATGGTG
The DNA here is from genome assembly GCA_041191865.1 of Bacteroidota bacterium. GTDB lineage: Bacteria > Bacteroidota > Bacteroidia > Cytophagales > Spirosomataceae > Aquirufa. Next base: position 17,771 of record JBEEOB010000079.1, on the reverse strand, counting down.
TCTGATGAACAATCAGTTCCCTATTTCAATGGCAAAGATTGGTTCTACCACCGCTACGAAACCGGAGGCGAGTATCCCTTGTATTGCCGCAAAAAGGGAAGTCTTGATGCGCCTGAAGAAATTCTCCTACACGGAAACCAGCTAGGAAAAGAAGAAGCCTATTTTGCCGTAGGCGGTTTGGCATTATCTGATAATGAACAAATTCTTGCTTATGCCACAGATACGGTAAGTCGGAGGAATTACACCATTTACTTTAAAAACCTCCAAACAGGAGAACTTCTCCCAGATAAAATCGAAAATACTGAAGGGGGATCTTATGCGTGGTCGGCAGATTCAAATTATTTTTTCTATCTACTCCGTGATCCACAAACTTTATTGGCTTCCAAAGTCTTCCGCCATAAACTAGGCACACCCTTAAGTGAAGACGTTTTGGTCTATAAAGAAAAAAACGAGGAGTGCTACATGGGCTTGAGCCGAAGTAAATCGAGGGAATATATCTTCTCGGTATCAAGCCAACAAGGCGTTTATTCGGAGTATCGAATTTTGAAGACGGATAACCCGACGGGTAATTTCGCAGTATTTCAGGCGGGTGAACGCGGTTTAGAGTATTTTATAGAGCACCAAGCCGATCGATTTTTGATTCGGACGAATGATCAAGATTCGACCAACTTTCAATTGATGGAATGTTCCGTGAATGGCCCGACAGAAAAGTCTGCCTGGAAAACGCTCGTAGCCCATCGTCCAGAGGTTTTCTTGGAGGATTTCGATGCGACAACCGAATGGATTGCTTTGGAAGTAAAAACAAATGGATTATCTCAAATCCAATTGATTCAAGGAGAATCGAATGAATTCATCAAGATGGATGAAGAGGTTTTCCAAGTGAACATAGGCATCAATGTGGATTATCGAAGCAAAATCCTTCGGTATAACTACACCTCGTTGACATGTCCTAATTCCGTATTGGAATACGACGGTATGAGCAAAAAGTCAACTTTATTGAAAGAGGACCGTGTCCTAGGAGGCTTTGACAAAAACGAATACCAATCCGAGCGCTTATGGGCAACCGCCCACGATGGCGTCCAAGTACCCATCTCCTTAGTTTATAAAAAAGGCTACCAAAAAGGCCCATTATTACTGTATGCCTACGGTTCCTATGGATACAGCATGGATCCCTATTTTTCGTCGAGTCGTCTATCCTTACTAAATCGTGGTTTTGCCTTTGCCATAGCACATATTCGTGGGGGCCAAGAAATGGGGCGTCACTGGTACGAGGATGGCAAAATGATGCGAAAAATGAATACGTTCACCGACTTCATCGACTGTGGAAAACATTTGGTCAACATCGGAAAAGTGGACGAACATCGATTATTTGCCCAAGGTGGTTCAGCAGGCGGCATGCTCATGGGAGGAATTATCAACATGGCTCCTAGCCTATTTGCTGGGGTGATTGCGGCCGTACCATTTGTAGACGTGGTGACGACTATGTTAGATGAAACGATTCCGTTGACGACCGGCGAATGGGAAGAATGGGGCAACCCCAAAAACGAAGACCATTATCACTACATGAAATCCTATTCCCCCTATGATAATGTAATAGCGCAAGATTATCCACATCTTTTTGTTACGACGGGTTTACATGATTCTCAAGTACAATATTGGGAACCTGCCAAATGGGTGGCAAAATTGCGTCAAACAAAAACGGATGATAACATCTTGTTGTTGGATTGCGATATGTCGGCCGGCCATGGGGGTGCCTCAGGACGATACAAACGCTTCAAAGATATCGCGAAAGATTATGCTTTTTTGATTGGAATTAATAAGCTGATTTCTGCGCAATAAGCATCCGATCATTGCCATGAAAATCTTTGATTAATTGGATATTATTAAATCCTTGCGCTTTAGCTAGCGCAACATTTTGTTCTCCAAACGCCCGGTTGATTTCGAAACAAAGGAATCCATCGGGCGTTAATCGTTGCTGAGCCATCTCGCCAATCACCCGATAAAAAATTAATGGATCTTCATCAGACACAAATAGTGCCAAATGGGGTTCATGATCTAGCACATGGGATTCCATTTCGGCCTTTTCTGCATGCAAGACATAAGGAGGATTCGAAACGATGATGTCCCAAGTATTGCTATCGTCAGTCCAAGCAAAAACATCCTGTTGAGTAATCGTAACCTCAGCGCCTAATTGATTCGCATTTGCCTGCGCCATGTTAACGGCATCCGCCGCAACATCCCAGGCAGTGATATGTGCTTGCGGTGCTTCCAAAGCCAAGGTAATCGCCATGCAACCGGAACCTGTGCCAATATCCAAGACCCGCTTATTTTCTTTTCCTACTAAAGTCAGTACTTGACTAACGAGCTCTTCTGTTTCCGGTCGGGGAATGAGGGTCGCCGCATTCAGGGAAAAGAGTCGGTCAAAAAAATAGGCCTTTCCTGTCACGTATTGTAGGGGTTCCCCGGCAGCAAGTCGGGACAAATCTTGCGAAAAAGAAGTAGGCTCATTGACAGCTTTATCCAACAAAATATCCAAGGTATTGATACCGCAAGTCATATTTAAATACCCATGTGCAATGGCCTTAGCCTCATTTACAGGATATTTCGCGGCAATAGCTTGCTGAATTTTTTGAGATAATGCGTTAACTGATACAAGGGACATACGCTTTTTTCGTTAGGCTATGGGAACTTAGCTTTGCCAAACCTTCAAGGATTGGCAAAGCTACGTAAACCTTGGCTGTTTGGCAACGTAAAAAAATATCCTATATTTGATACGTAAAATCCTATTACCTATGAACATAAACCGACGGGACGCCATTCAGCGCCTCAGCATCTTGATGGGCGGCATGATTTCCGCGCCTGCGATGGCTGGGCTCAATGGCCAAAAATCACATGCTACTTTTGTGCAGTTTTCTGCCGCACAAGAATCTTTGGTAGCTGAAATAGCCGATACAATTATTCCTACGACTGATACTCCTGGTGCTAAGGCAGCGGGTGTAGAAAAATTCATCTTGCGCGTTGTCCAAGATTGTTATCCGGAAGCAAACCAGAAAGCATTTGCAGAAGGTTTGACTAAATTAGATTCTGATTGCCAAACGCGCTTTGGAAAAGGATTCGTGGATGCATCTTCCACGCAACGCAAAGAGGCATTGACCACGTGCATGCTCGAGTCTGACGCCATACGTAAAAGCAAAAAAGGCCAGCCTACGTTCTTCTTTATGATAAAAGAATTAACCACAACAGGCTATTTTACCTCGGAAATCGGGGCAACTAAGGCTTTAGAATACCTGCCTATTCCAGGCAAATTTGACGGCTGTATGCCATTATCACCTTCACAAAAAACTTGGGCACTATGAATCTGAACATTGACGCAATCAAATCGATGACTTATGACGCGATCGTCGTAGGATCTGGCGTTTCTGGCGGATATGCTGCCAAGGAACTAACCGAAAAAGGCTTACGCGTGCTTGTCCTTGAAAAAGGAAAGAAGTTCGACCACGTAACGGCTTATGAACCAAGCTACAAAGATCCTTGGGATTTTAAATACAATGGTTTATTGACCAACGAGCAAAAGGCATCACACCCAAAACTTTCCCGTGATTATCCCTACAATGAGATGACCGAGAAATATTGGATGAATGATTCCGATGCGCTTTACAAAGAAGTGAAACGTTTCGACTGGTTCCGCCCCGACATCGTGGGTGGTAAATCCATCATGTGGGGAAGACAAACGTATCGTTTGTCGGATATCGACTTTGAGGCCAATTTAAAAGATGGCATCGCAGTGGATTGGCCCATTCGTTACAAAGACATCGCACCTTGGTATTCCTATGTTGAGAAACACGTTGGTATCTCTGGCGAGGCTTTAGGATTACCCCAATTACCCGATTCGGAATTCTTGAAACCGATGGACATGTATTGCGTGGAAAAAGAAGTGCGTCAGCGCATTGAAAAGAATTTCCCAGGTCGTAACATGACCATTGGCCGGGTGGCCAACTTATCCGAAGCGAAAGAAGCTCAATTGAAAATTGGTCGGTCGGCTTGTCAATATCGTAATAAATGCCGTTTGGGTTGTCCATATGGTGCATACTTCAGTACGCAATCGTGTACGCTTCCACCGGCAGCGAAAACAGGTTTATTGACTTTACGCCCAGATTCTGTTGTATCAGAAATTTTATTTGACAATGCAAAGCAAAAAGCTACCGGTGTGCGCGTGATTGATACCGTAACCAAAGATGTTCGTGAGTACTTTGCAAAAATCATTTTTGTTTGTGGTTCGACTGTCGCGACGACAGCCCTATTATTAAATTCAAAATCCTCTCGTTTCCAAAATGGTTTAGGGAATGACTCAGGCGAGTTAGGACACAATTTGATGGATCACCACTTCCGTGTGGGTGCCGCAGGTACTTGGGAAGGTGATGAAGATAAATACTACATTGGCCGACGCGCAAATGGTATCTACATTCCACGCTACCGAAATATTGGAAACGATAAGCGCGACTACTTACGTGGATTCGGATACCAAGGTGGCGGATCTCGTCAGAGCTGGAATCGCGGCGTAAACGACATGAGTTTCGGAGCTGACTACAAAGATTCGATGACGAAACCAGGACCATGGACCATGAACTTGGGTGGATTTGGTGAGACATTGCCATACCACGAGAACAAAATGTATTTGGATCCAAGCACAAAAGATAAGTGGGGCATTCCCGTGGTTGTATTTGACGCAGAATTCAAAGAGAATGAAATGAAAATGCGGAAAGACATGATGGAAGATGCCAAAGAGATGTTGGAGAGCGCAGGCTTGAAAAACGTTCGCGCATTCGACAATGGATCTTACCCAGGTATGGCGATTCACGAAATGGGAACTGCTCGCATGGGCCGTGATCCCAAAACGTCTGTGTTAAATGGGAACAACCAATTGCACGGCGTGAAGAACGTATTTGTGACGGATGGCGCTTGTATGACTTCTACGTCATGTGTGAATCCTTCGTTGACTTACATGGCCTTGACGGCGCGTGCCGCCGACTTTGCGGTCAAAGAAAGTAAAAAGAAACACCTATAATGAAAATGGGCTTCGGCCCATTTTTTTTGAGCTATGAAAAAAATACTTGTAACAATGGGTCTATTGAGCTTAGGTTTAAGCACGATGGCTCAATATCCCACCATTGGCAAAATCCATCGCTATGATGCTGGATTAGATGCTTTGCTTGACACGACAGCCAAAATTGAAATCGTTGCCCAAGGATTTACGTGGTCCGAAGGCCCTGTTTGGGTAAAAAAGGAAGGCTATTTACTTTTCACCGACGTACCCGAAAACACCATTCATAAGTGGTCAGAGGCCAAAGGACTCGAAGTATTCCTAAAACCCGCAGGGTATACTGGCACAGGGGTTTACTCGGAGGAACCCGGAGCAAACGGCTTGATCATTAATACAAAAGGAAACTTGGTATCCTGTGAACATGGAGATCGTCGGATTGCGGAAATGCCCCTGAATCATCCGGATCAGAAAAAAACCTTGGCACATACCTACGAAGGAAAGCAACTGAATAGTCCCAATGACCTCGTACAAAAGAAATCAGGCGACTACTATTTTACAGACCCACCCTACGGATTACCCGGTCGGGGCAAACCTGAACCTGCCAAGGAACTCGATTTTCAAGGAGTATATCGCATTAACACAAAAGGAGAAATCAGTTTACAGATTAAAGATTTAGGCAGACCCAATGGACTTGCCTTCAGTCCCGATGAAAGTATTTTGTATGTAGGAACTTCGGAACGCCCCACGCTGATTAACGCCTACCCGGTGGATAAAGCTGGAAATTTGGGTGAGAGTAAATTATTTTTTGATGCAGCAGAACTAGCTAAGGAAGGCATCAGGGGTGGTTACGATGGGATGAAAGTAGACACGAAAGGAAATGTATGGACAACAGGTCCGGGTGGTGTATTAATCATCAACTCAGCTGGAAAATTATTAGGTCGAATCGCTACAGGGAATCGTAATTCGAATGTGGCCTTTGGTGGTGCCGACGGGAAATATGTGTTCATTACGTCAGACATGAACTTATTACGTATTAAAATAAAATAGGGGGCTTGTGCCCCCTATTTTATTTACAATTCTTTGATTTTAATATTTCGGTACCAAACGGGATTTCCATGATCTTGTAAAGCAATTCGACCTTGCATATTCACACCGAAACCTGGCATCGTCTTGAATTTAGATCCGGCAATCATCGCCTTCCAATTCGCATCATCCGTACGTGTTTCCACAACCTTTGCACCATTTAAATATAATTGCAATAAACCTCGGTTATTAACAATACGGGCTGTATTCCATTCGCCTACAGGCTTGGTCACATTGACCGATGATTTAATCAGATCATATAAATCTCCTGAATTATGTTTGATGATCTTCCCATCCGGATGACCCGCATCGTCAAGCACCTGCATCTCAGGCCCTGTATTATACGTACTGTGGTATTTTACGGGATCTTCCGTTACGTTGAAGATAATTCCACTATTTCCATTCGGTGAGATTTTCCAATCGACAGAAAAATCATAATTCACATATTCCGCGTCGGTGATTAAATCGCCACCGTCTTTTTTGGCTAAATCAAAACCAATGATGCCATTTTCGATGGTCCAAGAGGCCCCAACTTTACCCGGTTTTCCGTACGTATGCCAACCCGTGAAAGTCTTTCCGTCGAATAATAATTTGTACCCATCTTTCTTTTCTTGTTTCGAAAGCGAGTTAAGTCCTTGCCCGAATGCCATCAAACCTGATGCCATACATGCGCAAATCAATATCAATTTTTTCATGAGGATAAATAAGTTTACGATTTACAATACTAAAAAAAGAATTCAATACTTGTATCCCGTGGGAATGAAAATCCGCCTGAAGCTGCAAATTAATTCGTAAATTGCATGCTTATTCAACACACGCATGAAAACCAAAGTTAGTCTAAAGCCATCCATCAATATTGTTACACTCGGTTGTTCCAAAAACCTAGTTGACTCCGAAGTCCTTTTTACCCAGTTAAAAGGAAACGGCTTGGAAGTGACACACGAGGCAAAAAAAGACACAGCAAACATTGTTGTGGTGAATACATGCGGGTTTATAGACAATGCTAAACAAGAATCAATCGATACCATTTTGCGTTATGCAGATGCCAAAGAAGCTGGTAAGATTGACAAATTATACGTCACAGGTTGCTTATCGCACCGCTACAAAGACGACTTAGAACGTGAAATCCCGATGGTCGATTCGTTCTTTGGAACGAATGAATTACCTCGCTTACTGAAAGCCTTGAAGGCCGACTACAAACATGAACTAGTTGGCGAACGTTTATTAACAACGCCCGCACATTATGCCTATTTAAAAATTGCAGAAGGTTGCGACCGCCCATGCAGTTTCTGTGCAATTCCGCTTATGCGCGGCGGACACGTTTCTCGTCCGATGGATGAATTAGTCAAAGAGGCTAGCTCATTAGCCAAGAAAGGGACGAAAGAGTTAATTCTAATTGCTCAAGATTTGACTTTTTATGGCTTGGATTTGAAGGGCGAAGGGAAGTCTGGCCGCCAATTAAAAGAATTACTTGAACGCCTATCCGATGTCCAAGGCATCGAATGGATTCGTTTACAATATGCTTATCCCGCTGGTTTCCCGATGGAAATTTTGCAAACCATGGCGGAACGCGAAAACATCTGTAAGTACTTGGATATGCCGCTTCAAAGTGGATCCGATGCGATGTTAAAGCACATGCGCCGTGGAATTACGCGCGAGAAAACAGAACAATTAATCACGGATATCCGTGAAAAAGTACCTGGAATTGCTTTGCGAACAACCTTAATTTCGGGCTATCCAGGCGAAACGGATGCTGATTTTGAAGAGACCTATTCCTTTGTAGAGCGTATGCGTTTTGATCGATTAGGCATATTCAATTATTCACACGAAGAGAATACGCATGCCTATTCTGTACAGGATGATGTTCCGGAAGAGGTAAAACAAGAGCGTTCGGATGAGATTATGGCGCTCCAACAAGGTATTTCGGAGGAATTGAATCAAGCGAAGATTGGCCAAACTTTCAAGGTTATGGTCGATCGCAAGGAAAGTGGATTCTTTGTGGGGCGTACCGAACACGATTCCCCAGAGGTAGACAATGAAGTGTTAATTCCAGCAGAACAATTTGCCCGTCAGGGAGATTTTGTTCAAGTGAAAATCAACAAGGCAGAAGAATTCGACTTGTACGGCGATATCGTTTCTTAATAACGGGGGATGGAATCATCCACCTCGCGTGACCACGCATCAATGCCGCCAGCTAAATTAATGAGGTGCTCAAAACCTAGTTGGTGCAGGTGCTTGATTACAAACATGGAACGCATTCCGTGGTGGCATAAAACGATACCAGGAACATTCCGTGGAATTAAATCGGGATGTAATGAATTCATCGACATGAACATGGAACTCGAAATGCTAGCTATTTCCCACTCGAATGGCTCACGAACATCCAAGACAAATTTTATTTCTCCCGATGCTAAACGCGAAGCCGCTTCCTGAGCTTCCATTTCAATAGGCTCCCAAACCTTGCCTGGAAATATGCGTTCAGCCGCATCCGCTGCACGCTCCATTCGAAATTGATGCATACGCATAGAGCGAACATCCCAGCGCAACAAATGATTATGTGCTGGAGATGACATGCCGGCAAGATAAAAAATAGCTTCTTTGGCCTGCATTAATCCCATCATTCCCGGTAAGAAACCAAGCACGCCAGCTTCATTACACGTTGGAATTTCCCCAGCCGAAGGCTCCTCAGGAAACAAACAACGATAGGTAGGTCCTGTTCCAAAGGCATTGCAAACGGCCAGTTGGCCTTCCCAAGTATGTATCGCCGCATAAACAAAAGCCTTTCCAAATTTGACGCAGGTATCGTTAATCAAATAGCGAGTATCAAAATTATCCGTACAATCCACGACGAGATCCACTGATTCTACAAGCTGATGATTTGAAATGGAAAATTTTTCCATAATCGATTCTACTTGCACTTCGGGATTCAATGCCTCCACATAAGCTTTGGCCATTAAAACCTTCGATTGACCGATTTGATTTGTTTGATAAATGGTTTGTCGGCCTAAATTACTTAAATCCACGAGGTCGTGATCGATGAGTGTCAGTTTCCCCACACCGGCTGCGGCGAGGTAGGGAATCACGCTTACGCCCAGGCCACCCGCTCCGACGATCAAGACGTGCGCTTGCTTGAGCCGCAATTGTTTTGCCTCATCCCATTCGGGAATGGCCAATTGCTTTTGATAACGTGTAAATTCAGCTGAGCTTAACATGGGCAAATAAAAAAAGCCTCCTTGGTTTCAAGGAGGCTAATTTCGGTAAAAATCTTGATATAATTAGATCGACAAAGTCCCCTTGCGAGCAGATGCGATTAATGTTTTCTCGAAACCGTTTTTGTTGATCGTACGGATTGCTTTCGCAGATACTTTCATACGAACCCAAACACCTTCAGACTCTAAGAAAAATTTCTTTGTCTGCAAGTTCGGATAAAACTTACGTTTTGTCTTATTGTTCGCGTGTGATACGTTGTTACCTACACGAGTTCTCTTTCCAGTTAATTGACAAACCTTTGCCATAATATGTTGTTTTTAAAATTGAATGCGATTCTAAAATGGTTTCCCTCAAAGGGATTGCAAAAGTAGGAAATATTTTGAAAAATCCCAAAGGTCTTTACAAAATTTATAAAATGCCTTGGATTGTGTATCTTTGAGTCATGGCAAAGCGAAAAACCGACGAATCCGTTAGTAAGAAAATCATCTCTTCCTTGATCTGGTTAGGAACCTTGCCATTGTGCCTTTACACGCTACTGACCTATTTATTGAGTTATTCCCTCATCATAGATCATTGGATTGCAGGCTTCATTATGATGACCTTGCCGTATGCGCAAGTGCTTTGTTTAATTTCCTTGATTTATTGGATGTTTCGTCGGGCCAAACGCGCCTTATTGCCACTGATTGTCCTTGCCTTAGGCTATGGCTTTATTCAACGAAGTTTTGTATGGAATACCGCTAAGCCCGTAACAAAAAAAGACCTTCGTGTCTTGAGTTATAATGTCTATGGCATGTATTCCAATAATTACAGTGGCAATGAAGAAAAGGTCAAAGCGCTAAAAAGTTTTATGTTGGAATACCAAGCGGATGTCAAATGTTTTCAAGAGTTCTATTCCCATGCGGATCGCAAGGCATATCGGAGCATCAACATGATGAAGGAATCCTACCCGCATTATGCGTTCATTCCTTTGAAAGAAGATTTTTTTGAGGCCAAAGAAAAAATGGGTTTGGCGATATTCTCTAAATATCCCATCATACATCAAGCTGGCAAACAGTTTGGCAATTCTGCTAATGGTTATTTATATGCAGATATCGTTGCCAAAGAAGACACCTTCCGCATCATTAATGTGCAGTTATGGTCGATGGGCATTCGCGTGGGACGTGTGACAGGAAAAATTCGTGATCAAGATTATGAAGATGCGAAGAAAGAAGGCCGCGGCATCATGAATTCGCTTCGCAAAGGATTTATCCATCACAAGGATGAAATGTCGCAGATCAATCGCTTGATTCAGGAAAGTTTGTATCCGGTTATTGTCGTAGGCGACTTAAATGAAACCCCTTATGGATGGGCTTATGGTACCTTGCGCGAACGACTTAAAAATTCATTCGAAGAGGCTGGCCGCGGATTTGGCTTTACCTTGAATAGAAGCCCTTTTATCGTTCGCATCGACAATCAATTTTATTCAAACGATTTTGAGGTAAAACAATTCGTTACGCTTCGTAACATTACCTATTCGGACCACTTTCCTATTGCCGCAGATTACGAATTAAAATAGGGGGCGCAAGGAAAACTGCACCAACTGATAAGAATTGCCTCGACGCAAAAGCATTTCAATCCGTTTTCCTTCTTTTTTCTTTAACAGGTGGTATATTTCCCCCAAGCGATATTTGCCAGCTTGAACCCGATTGATCAATAAGATTTCATCCCCAGGCAATACACCAGCCTCCTCAGCGGGAGAATGCTCTTCAACAAACTCAACAATGAAGTTTCTAAATTGCGGTCCTGTTGCCCGCAAGCCTAATCCTGACAATCCCAATTCAAACTTTTGCTTCCACATACGCGCAATCGGCTTAAATACGACATATTGGTCAAGGTAGTGAAATGTGACAACAAACCGACGGAAAAATTCACCCCCAAGACTTCCCTGCACACGCGAAGTATCTTTTAAGAAATTGTTGAAGGGAAATGCAGCAGGAACATTAGACCAAACCCAGGGCCCTAAACGTACTTGGGGAACGCGTCCCATGTTTCCCATAATTGTGCCATTCAAGCCTTTCCCTAGGTTGACGGGTTTTGCCGAAAATTGAAATAGGGTCGAATCGACTCCGCTCTCTTCCATAAACAAGACATGCCCAGCACCCGAGTCCAATAATAATCGATTGGGCATTGGGCCTATTTTACTTTGTATCTCCGCTGCCTGCAAATAGGGTTTATTGTCTTGCAAGGCAATTGGAAATCGGATCCCATCCCGTTTTTTGTAGCGATAATTTTCTGCCTGCCTCAAAATGAGTCGCTGCCTGGCATAATCAATTGTCACAACCAAATTTGAAAATAACTCATAGCCCAAAACACCTTGAATTTTGGTTCCCACATAATCCGAAAGATTTAATCGATCACTGGATACATAGATTAAGTTTTGATGATGCGCTGCAGCTTGACCTATTTGTAATTTGACATCGATGATGACCTGGGCTTGAATCGAAGGCCCATCCCCTAAACCTAGCAATTCGATTTGACGAATGGGCCTAATACCCAATTGGCGAAACACAGTTGTGTCCGTTAACAAAGTAGTCCCTAAACCGGTATCAACTAAAAACCGTAAGGTATCAGAGGCATTAATTTTCAGGGGTATGACAACTAAATTTGCATGTAGTTCAAAGGGAACCTCTACTTTTTTTTGCTTGGTGGGCCAATGAAATCCTAAACCAAATTCTTTCAAAGAATCCAAGGTTCGACCATCACCTTTGGAGGCGTATACAAATAGTCCCAAAAAGATTACAATCCAAGCTGTTCGCATGACACCTAAATCTACTCAGGTAAAACGAAAAAAACATCTATTTTTGTCTTAGCCATGCAGAAAAAATCAAGTAATCAATTGTGGAAAGTACTAGGTACCAGTTTTGGTGTGGCGGTTACCCTGGGAGGAACGGTGGGAACCGGCATTTTACGCAAACCAGGGCCCATCGCGGAACTCTTACATAATCCTTCGCTCATTATCGGCTTATGGGTTCTTGTTGCGATATATGCGCTATTAGGCGTGAGCTGTGTGCTTGAATTAAGCCTTTCTATCCCAAAGGCTGGCGCCTGGTATGGCTATTCTGAACGGGCGTTTGGTCGTTACATTGGATTCTTGGTTGGCCTAAGTTCATGGCTTGGAACTGTCACCGCCTTAGGTTTTGGCTCGTACACATGCGGCGAATACCTCGCGATTCTATTTCCAAGTTTGCAAGATTATGTATTGTATTGTGCCATTTTAATCCTGCTTTTACTTTGGTTTTTCCACCAAATGGGTGTCGTTGTGGCCGGGAAATCACAAGAATGGCTTAGTGGAATTAAAGCATTAGCGCTCATCGGATTCATCGTCATTTGTTTTACACAAGGAGATGGTGGCACTTGGCAGGTAAGCCCAGCAGCACCGCGTGGATTACCCCTTTGGTCGGGGATCCTGACCGCTTTGCTATCCATTTTCTATGCCTTCGACGGTTGGCACACCGCCGCCTATTTCACCGAAGAAAACAAAGACCCCGTAAAAAGTATGCCCAAATCGATGTTCATTGGGGTGATTGCCGTTGCTACAATTTACATACTCATCAACATCGGTATTCTGAATACGCTTTCATGGGCAGCATTGAGTCAAAGCAAATTGGCCGCAGCTGATGCGATGCAACAGATTCTGGGAGCCCAAACCGGTCGTTGGGTTACTACATTTTTAATGCTAAGTATCCTTGGTATCCTAAACACCCAAGTCATGTTTGCTCCACGGGTTATCTTCTCGATGAGTCGGGATGGTCTATTTTTTATGGGCGCTGGAAAAGTAAATGCACAAGGTAGCCCTACAGTGGCCACGCACATGACGGTTGGTTTAGCTTGTCTTTTTTTAGTTAGCAGCCAATCTATCAGCGACCGACTTTCAGACATTGCCACCTTCTTTTTTGTAGCTAGCTATTTGGCTGGATTTGCTTCGCTTTTACGCTTAAGAAAAACAGAACCGAACTTGAATCGTCCCTATCGCGTTTGGGCTTACCCCTTTATGCCACGGCTACTCGTTTTTATTTCGAGTTTATTTTTGGTAGGTACACTCTTGCAAAATACATCGAGCATCCCCTTTGTCATCGGATTTTTCGCAATCAGTTACCTGATCTATCGTTTTGGACTAATGAAGGGCATTTAGTAAGTGTATGACATCTTGTTTCATGGACGCAATGGATCGATTTCCTAAATTACACATGATGGCAAAAACATACTTTTTCCCTTGTGCGTTGAGGTAATAGCCTGCCAAATTATAGGTGTTGCCAAATGACCCCGACTTCGCATAAAAACGCGACTCGGTTGTATCAGGAGCCATTTTACGAAGTGTACCTGTCCGGCCAGATTCAGGCAATAGCTTGAACAAGCGAGCTTCATCTAGCTCAGCTTTCAATTTAAATAATACAGAAACTAAATCTTGTGGCCGCATTAAATTATAACGCGAAAGACCTGAACCATCAACCCATTTTATGGGCTTCAACAAAGAATCCTCCTTGGTTAATTTTTCGATGATTTTGTTTGTGGGCCCAACCCAATTTTTCTGTGCCGCGATTAAATACAAAAGTTGTTCTGCTAGTTGATTATCGCTGAAATGCAGCATCGGAAGGTACAAGCTATCTGTTTTACCGGCGTAAGCTAATATGCTACGAGCATTATACGGTTTGGGAAGGTGTAAAATAGGTTTCCCCACCTCGAAATTTAATAAATCAACGGTCTGCTTGGCCGACGTAATAAAGGGGACCGCCACAGTGGGCATGGTTTGGATGGATGGTAATGCAAACAAATTGGCATTCCGGTCGCGCCGCACAAAAGAACTTGTACCTGTCCTTACGAACGGAGCAAAATATGTCGGGGATACTTCGACCACTCCTGCTTTAATTGAAAAACGAACCTGATTATTGTACATCGGAATGGATGCGATTTCGGCAGAATAATCATCCGCATAGTCGTCCCAAGCCCAGCCACTTCCCAATGGACGAATATTTTCATCGGAATCAGCCAAGACTAATACTTTATTCGTCGAACGCAATTTCTTCAACAAGGCATCTCCATGCAGATCCGGATGCAATAAACTGGGATCACCCGTTCCCCAGAAATAAAGAGTATCCGATGTTTCTACATAGCGATATGCTGGGATGGAATCAGGCAGAATGCGGGTTGCTTCTAAAAAGGTCACCAATTTGGCATTCGAAGCAGGCATGAAATAATAGTCGGCATGATGCTGAAAAACAACTTTTCCTGAACCCAGCTCTTGAATCAAAACACCCGAAGCTTGTTCATCAAGATGCCCCTTGTTAAACGCTTTATTCACTCGAGTACTTGTACATGATAAGGCTAAGCAGCTAAGGAACGCGAGGTATGCCAATAGTTTCATAACTTAAAGGTAAAAAAAATCTGTATTTTCGTGCTTAAATTCCTGAAATGCTCATAGGTTTTGTCATCTTTTATTTAGTGCTCAACTTGGCTGTTGGCTGGTTTGCCAGCACGAAAGTGCGGACAACGACAGATTTCGTTTTGGCTGGCAGAACCTTATCCTTTGGATTAGCCACCATGGTCACATTCGCCACCTGGTTTGGTTCGGAAACCATGCTGGGTGCTCCACGCGAATTTGTTCATGGTGGATTATATGCTGTTATCGAGGAGCCCTTCGGTGCCGCTTTGGGATTATTCATCGTGGGAGCTATTTACGCCCGTAAACTATATCCGCTCCCTGTGCTAACATTCAGCGATTTCTTCCGAATTCGATTTGGGGCTTTATCTGAAAAAATATCAGCCTTGGTCATGATTCCCTCCTATTTTGGATGGATTTCAGCGCAATTAGTTGCCCTTGGACTAACCTTGCATCTACTGCTCCCAATCAGTACGGAAATGGGCATTGTCATTGGAGCACTATTGGTCATGACCTACACCTTAATGGGAGGTATGTGGTCGATTTCCATTACCGACTTCCTTCATAACATCATCTTGATTGTAGGCCTGTTCATTTTGGCCTATTTACTACTTGATAAAATTCCTGATTTGAGGGTATTTGTCGACCAACAGCCAACAGGATTTTTCCGATTCACCCCGCAAACAAATACGTGGGTTGAATGGCTTCAGTACATCGGAGCTTGGATGGTTATTGGATTGGGAAGTATACCCCAACAAGACATATTCCAACGGGTCATGTCAGCAAAAAGCAGCCCCATTGCAGCCAAAGCAAGTATTGCAGCAGGAACGATGTATTTGACAATCGCGATGCTACCCTTATTGATTGGTCTCATAGGCGTGCGACTATACCCCAGTTTATTAGCCGACGACACCTTACTCATCCCGCATTTGGTGATGCGATTCATGCCCTATGGTATCCAAATTTTGTTTTTAGGCGCCTTGCTTTCGGCTTTGTTAAGCACGACAAGTGGTGCAATTTTGGCACCTGCATCAGTATTGGGAGAAAATCTTTGGAAGCCCATATTGAAGAACCCCTCCGATAAAAAAGTATTGGGCATTATACGCCTTTCAGTGATTTTGGTTACAACGGCATGTATATGGATGGCCGTGAGCCGACAAAACATTTTTGAATTGGTGGGCGAGGCGTCGGCATTCAGTCTTGTTTCCTTATTTATTCCATTGAATGCGGGGTTGTGGTGGAAAAAGGCCAGTGCGATGGGTAGCCACCTGAGTATGCTCCTGGGTCTTTTCGTTTGGGCATATTTCCACTTTACTCACCCCACTGCAATACCTGCCATATGGTTTGGACTCCTTGCAAGTGCATTCGGCTTGCTGGTGGGTACCTATGGATTCCCTAGGCCAACCAAGGTTGTTGAATAGATCCGATGTACTTTCCTTTTTGTTGAGTTAACAGCAAATCCAGCAAATTTTCACCTACGTTGGGATACATCGTCACCTGTGCAATTTGCTCTATCGGCATCCATAAGACCTCCATCGCACTCGTTTCATCCGCTTGTAATTCAGGAATACCCGCGAGTAATTCGCCTTCAAAAAGGATGTGTAACACATCATCGCGTTGATCGCTACCACTCACTTGACCCATGAGGAGCATTTCTCCAACCTCAACATCGATACTTAATTCTTCCATGCATTCCCGTGCGATGGTTTCACTCAGAAGTTCGCCTGGATCTGGGTTACCGCCGGGTAGATTATAAATAAAATGATCTCCGTACTGATATTTCATAACGAGTAAATGATTGTTTTCAATTAATACTAGGGCTGGTCTACAACGCATAAATTAGGGTAATACACTTTAAATTAACATTATTTTTCGAATTGTCCTACCTTTGTATCGCTAAAACCTGCCAAATGACCGTACAAGACGTTTGCAATTCCATGGAAACATGGGCGCCATTAAGTTGGCAAGAATCCTATGACAACGCCGGCCTCCTTTGCGGAAGCCGATCTCAGCCTGTTTCGGGCGTATTAATTAGTTTGGATTGTACGGAGGCCGTGGTTCAAGAGGCCATCGACAAAGGCTGCAACTTGATTGTCGCACACCACCCCATCGTCTTTAAAGGACTAAAATCGTTGACCGGCAAGGATTATGTGGAGCGGACGATGATTTTGGCCATCAAAAATGATATAGCCATTTATGCTAGCCACACGAACTTAGATCATGCTCCGAAAGGAGTAAGTTACCAATTAGCACAAAAATTGGGTTTAAGCGATGGCCGCGTTCTGCGTCCGTTTAAGCAGGCTCTGAAACAATTGACCTACTTTGTGCCAACTGACGCAGCTGAAGTAACGCGTAAAGCCTTACATGCAGCTGGAGCGGGGAACATCGGAAACTACACGGAATGCAGTTTTAGTCAAGAAGGAACTGGACGATTTACACCGAACGAGCTTTCAAATCCAACGATTGGAAAAAGTAATCAAGCGGAGCAAGTCAAAGAAGAGCAAATACAATTGATTTATCCGGCACATTTGGAAAGACGGATACTTACTGCTTTGAAAGCCTCACACCCCTATGAGGAGGTAGCTTATTACATGCAAGGATTAGACAACACGTGGGATGAAGTGGGATCAGGCTATATCGCAGAATTACCCAAAGCGATGGAAGCTTCATCATTCAGCGCCTATTTAAAAGAACAGTTAGGCTTGAGCCATTTCCGACATACCGCCTGGCTTGGCCGACCGATTAAGCGCATTGCAATGTGTGGGGGAGCAGGAAGTTTTCTTCTCTCGGACGCAATTAAAGCCGGAGCGGATGTATTTATCAGCGGGGATTTCAAATATCATGAATTCTTTGATGCCGAAAATCATTGCACCATTTGCGATATAGGCCATTATGAATCAGAAGTCATGATAAAGGATGCAATCCATGCTTATTTATCAAATAATTTTAGTACTTTTGCCGTTCTGAAAAGTATGACCAACAGCAATCCTGTGAGTTATGCTTAATTTTAGAGCGAATTAA
>JBEEOB010000078.1:0-17235 GCA_041191865.1 Bacteroidota bacterium | reverse complement strand
ACTAAAACGCTAACCATTAAAAATTGCTTTTTCATAAATTCGTTATATTTATTAACTAAATCAACGATACAAAATTATTGCATTTTTTTAATATAGCAAAACTTGCTTTTGGACAATTTTGTAATCTAAAATTAATTATTTTTTGAATTTAACTCATATTTCAGAATATATAATATAATTTTAGGATAAATACCAAATTATATTTGGATAACAATTGTAAACCTTTGGAATAATTCTAATTTTAAAATTTAGGAAAAATTATAAAATTCTTTAAATAGTACAATCATTGGTTGTATTTGTTCATTGTTTGTTGGATGCCTTGAAGGCAGTATGAATCAATGATCTCGTTGGAACGATTTAGGATGAATGGGATAAGTCCAATTTCTTCTTCGGAAAAGTTACTTAATACAAAATCGGCTTGGCGACCTTTGGAGAAATCTGACCCGATGCCCATACGTAAACGGGCGTATTCCTGCGTATTTAAAACTCCTTCAATGCTTTTTAGTCCATTATGACCACCGCTGGAACCTTTAGGTTTTAACCGAAGTGTTTCAAACGGGAGAGCAATGTCATCCGTTAGAATTAATAAGCGATCGGTTTCTATTTTTAATTGTTGGCACCAATAATTAACAGCCTTTCCGCTCAAATTCATGAATGTACTTGGCTTCAGTAAGTGTATTTGATGTCCTTTGAGCTTGTAGGAAGCGATTGCGCCTAGGCGGTCTTGCGTAAAACTGATTGATTTTTCTTTCGCCAGGTAGTCCAAAGCCATGAAGCCGATGTTGTGTCGGGTAAATAGATATTCGGGACCGATGTTGCCTAAGCCAACAATTAAGAAGTTCATGCTTTATAAATATTTATACAAATTACGCGCAAATTTTTTAGAACACCTCGAAGGCATTACCTTCGGTAAAAATTTTTACCATGAATAAGATTGCATGCATCACGGGCGCGAGCTCAGGAATAGGATTGGCGACTGCGATTGCCTTATCGGCCGTTGGTTATAAATTAATCCTTTGCGGTCGTCGCCAGGAGCGTTTGGAAGCCTTAAGCAAGGAAATAAAGACGGAATCTTATCTATTGATCTTTGATGTGCGTGATCGAAATGGGGTAGAGGCAGCTTTTCAAACGCTTCCAGTCGCTTGGAAATCGATTGACGTCTTAGTTAACAATGCGGGTAATGCGCATGGAATGAGTCCAATCCAAGATGGTGACCCGGCTGATTGGGATGCCATGATGCATAGCAATGTAGATGGATTATTAAATGTTTCTCGGATGGTTATCCCGGGTATGATTCAGCGTGCTGCTGGGCATATTGTGAATCTTTCATCGATCGCGGGAAAACAAGTCTATCCCAACGGAAATGTTTATTGTGCCTCCAAAGCGGCCGTTGAAGCACTTTCGCAAGGAATGCGGCAAGATTTAAATGTGCATGGAATCAAAGTGTCTAATGTAGCGCCAGGGGCTGTTAATACTGATTTTTCAGCTGTTCGCTTCAAAGGGGACCAACAAAAAGTGGATGCTGTTTATGCCGGGTATGAGCCACTCATCGCTGAAGATATTGCTGATGTGATTCGATATATAGTTACTGCACCGGCACATGTGAATATTGCCGATGTGACGATTTTACCAAAAGCGCAAGCTTCGGCTACCCAAATTCTACGAAAAAATTAGAGAGCTCTTTGGCGAACTGTCTCAAAAATAACGACACCCGCAGCTACAGATACATTGAGTGAGCCAACTTGTCCACTTTGTGGGATAACGGCTAAATCGTCTGATTTGCGGATTAATTCATCTGAGATACCATCTTCTTCGGAACCCATGATGATGGCAACTGGGCCACTGTAATCAACTGCATAAACCGAACTGCGTCCTTTTTCTGTACAAGCAACGACTTTTAAGCCAGAGTTTTGCAAGAAATCAACCGTTTGTAATAAACTTTCTTCCCGACAAACCGGTATAAAGTTTAATGCACCGGAAGAGGTCTTCATGGCATCACTATTAATTTGCGCTGCTCCGCGCGCAGGAATTACGATGGCATGGATACCTGCGCATTCTGCTGTACGAGCAATGGCTCCGAAATTACGTACATCCGTAATGCGGTCCAATATTAATATAAATGGAATTTCACCTTTTTCGAACGTGTCAGCGATGACGTTTTCTAATTTAGCATAATGAATCGCGGAAACGAATGCAATGGCTCCTTGGTGGTTTTTACGCGTGATGCGATTCAATTTTTCCACGGGAACCTTCTGTACTTGAATGCCTTTTTCACGCGCTAAATCAAGAATTTCGCTGTTCCCAAGCTCGCGTTGAACTAATAAACGGTCAATTTCCTTTCCCGAACGAAGTGTTTCTAATACGGATTGTACCCCGAATACAAACTCTTTGTTTTCTGTTTTTGGACTTGTGAAATGTCTAAATGGGCGCTTGAATGGCTGTCTTGATTCGTTTTCTTCTGACACGTTGATTGCTGTAAATTTGATACGAAGGTCGGCATTTTTTTTCAAATCATTTGTCTGAATGTCAAATTAAGCCTAGGATCCTTTATTTTTTTTGATTTGGGTAACTGATGTATCCAATGGGTTTGGGTGGTTCCTTGCATCAACAATAGGCTTCCGGGTGCTAATGCTACACTTACTTTTTCCTGCGTCTGTTTATGCTTGAATTCGAATTTACGTGCTGCACCAAAACTAACTGAGGCAATGCAGGAGTTGGGCATTATCGTTTTCTCATTGTCCGAATGCCAGCTTGCCCCTTCGTTTCCGTCGTGGTAATAATTCATCAAACCGCCGTTGAAGGTTATTTTTGCCTTTTCTTCAATGGCCGATTTTATTGTCAATAAGGTGGGTGACCATGGCAATCCTATTTTTGTGCGTCCAGAATAGGTATAGGGTCTTTCGTAATCGGCATACCAAGCAACTTTTCGAAGGGTTTGAATGACTTTGCCAAAGATGACGACTTCGTCATGCTTCCAAGGGATTTCATTGGTAAGAATGCGTAAAAATTCATGGCTTTGTTGGGCAGAAAAAAAATCTGCGTAGTAGAATACCTCCCCGTCATAGGGAAGCAAGTTTTGATCAGGAGATATGGGAAACAAGGAAAGCATATTTCAAATTACAGATTCTGCCTTAAAAATTTTACCTTTGTGTCAAATTTAATCTGTATGTACAAAACTACTGAAATTGCCTCGTCTGAAATTCCTTCGGATAATCCTGTTCACCAGCGTTTATTGTTTCCTTACCAGCATGTTAGCCAATTGGTTGGCGGAAATGTTTTGGAAATTGGTTGCGGTACAGGTCGTGGCGTTGCGGTTTTGGCAGATAAGGTAAGTGCTTACACGGGTGTCGATAAAAACACCGAGTTGATGCAAAGCCTGTCGGCTCAATATCCTGATTTCAAATTCATTGATATGTTTTTGCCGCCATTGCAGGATTTGCCAGACAATCATTTTGACTTTGTGATCACATTTCAAGTCATTGAGCATATTGAAAATGATGCTTTTTTCTTGCAAGAAGCTGCTCGTGTATTGAAGCCAGGCGGAAAATTATATTTGACAACAGTGAATCGCGACTTTTCATTATCGAGAAACCCATGGCATGTACGTGAGTATTTGGCAAATGAATTAGGAGATTTAATGAAGAAGTATTTCTCAGAAGTCATAATGGAAGGTGTTCACGGAAATCAGAAGGTCATGGACTATTACGAAGCGAACAAGAAATCCGTCAAGAAAATCACGCGGTTTGATCTATTTAATTTACAGTATAGACTTCCTCGCACATGGTTGCAAGTTCCTTATGATATTGCGAACCGTTTGAGCCGTTTATCAATTTCGAAATCAAGCAATGATCTAGTGAATTCTATTCAGGTTGATGATTATTTCTTGAGCGATAAGCCTGCGGAATCCTTGGACTTTTTTTACACAGGAATTAAATAATGGAATTCATTGACGAAGCTATCGAGGAATATTCGAGACTTTTTTCGGATACGCCGTCTGAAATATTGCAATCCTTAGATAGAGAAACGCATGCGCGTATTTTGCAGCCACGTATGCTTTCAGGCCACTTGCAGGGGCGTTTTTTGTCCATGCTTTCGAAATTGATATCACCAAGCTTAATTATTGAAATAGGCACCTATACGGGATATTCTGCTTTGTGTCTGGCTGAGGGATTGAGGACAGATGGGAAGCTTATTACCATGGATATCAACGAAGAATTGGAAAGTTTTACACGTTCCTTCTTTGATCGGTCGACGTTTGCGAATCAAATCGATTATCGGATTGCGGATGCCCAACAAGCGTTAGGGTCTATTGAAGGTCCCATCGATTTGGTTTTCATCGATGCCGATAAACGTAACTATGCGAAATATTTTGATTTAGTTATTACTAAAATGCGCCCAGGAGGCTTAATATTAGTTGACAATGTACTTTGGAGTGGAAAAATTGTTGACCCCAAAGCAACGGATAAATCAACAAATGCCTTGCGTGATTTTAATCAAAAGTGTCTCGATGACCCGCGCGTGGAAAAAATGTTACTACCACTTCGTGATGGTTTGTATATGCTACGGGTAATCTAAGGTTTCAACTTGATTTTTTGACCCACTCGGATGCTTGGGTTTTTACCCAAGTTATTCCATTTGATCAGGTCTTCAATGCTAACTTGGTAGATTTTTGAAATCTTAAATAAGGTTTCACCAGCTTCTACTTCATGGATATAGAAAATGGTTCCCGCTGGCTGTTTAGCTACTTCAGGTGCGATGATTGGTGTTTCTTTGATCGGATTAACCTGCGTTTGCTCCATAATCTTAGTTTCCTCTTTCGCATCAGATTTAATCACGATTTCCCGCGATTCTGCTGGAGCGATGTAAAAGGATTTTTCTGAATCATTGGATGATATCTTGCGAACCTCTTCTACCTCTACTTTGAAATCTTGTTCCTTAGCAGGTTGTACTTTTTTTACCGGTTCTTCTTTGGCACTTTTTTCCTCTAATTTTTGTGCGATAATTTCCAACATCGGTACACGACGATTGACCTTGATTTTTTGGCCTATCGTGATCATGCTCGACAAATTCATATTATTTAGACGAAGTAAATCGGCTAATTTCATTTCATATTGTGAAGCGATATTACTTAAGTTATCCCCTGAAACAACTGTATGCGTTCTAATTTCAAATTGATCACTTAGAATCTGCTTATTCTGTGTTTTAACCTTTTTCGTAGGCACATAGAGTTTTGTTGAATCAACGGAAGCTGTAAAAATAGGTTCTTCTTGTTTGATTTCGTCAGAATTAAATACCTTCAGGTTTGAGGGGTGATAAAGCGTATAGCTTTTGTCTGATGGAATCCAATCCTTTAAAATCCATGCATTGTATCTTTTTAAATCATCGTAGCTGATCTTCAACTCATCTGATAATTCATATAGATTTTTACCTTTGGTATCGATGTGTGTTACCAAATTTGTGCTATCATTGACTACAGGTAAACTCGCCATTTGTTCCGCCCAAAATTCTTTATAGGCTAAAAAACGCAAGACATACCAGTCGGTCGATGAATCCACCTCAATCTCTGTTTTTCCTGCCCAATTACCTGCATAAGGTAGTTTTTTGATGGTACCTAAGCCTACGCGGTAGGAAAGTAATGTGCTTACCCAGTTGTTTAGCACACCATTGTTACGTGTGAAATAGTTGACAGCACCTTTTGTGGCTTCGATGATGTGACGGCGTTCGTCTATATCTTGATCTACCTTAAGTCCCACATCCTTGGCTGTCTCAAGTTTAAACTGCCAATAACCAACGGCATTTGATGTAGAGACTGCATTTGGATTCAGAGAACTCTCTTGCACACATAAAAATTTAAATTCCGGTGGAATATTGCCTTTAGATAAAATGGGTTCAATAACCGGGAAATAGAGACGCATCTTGTCGACAAGTGAAGCGACGTATTTTTTATTTGCACCCAACATGGCGAATTCCTTTTCAAAAATGGGTTTAGCTGATGGGTGGATGGATACGCGGACATTTCCAATGGAAATGGTATCGGGAATGGCGTGGTTAGCCCAGAGATTTCCAACAGATAAAAGAAGCAGTATGAGTAGGAAGGATTTTTTCAAACGGGCTTTTGTTATTGATGCAATTACAAAATTACCAAAATATTTCATTTAACGGAAGGCATTCCTTTTTATTGCGCATCGTAGAATTAGCTTTACCTTTGTGTAAATATTGATTCCTATGATTTTAATTGACGATACCGTAATTAGTGAAGATGTTGCAGATGAGTTTTTTGTCTGTGATTTGACGAAATGCAAAGGTGCTTGTTGCGTGGAGGGTGATTTGGGAGCGCCGTTGGAGCAAGATGAATTAGCGATTATGGATCGCATTCAAGATGAAATTCGCCCATTTTTATCTGAAGATGGTATCGCTGAAATTGCTAAACAAGGCAATTATATTCTAGAACCCGATGGTGATTATTCTACGCCCATCATCGCTGGTCGTGAGTGCGTGTATGCCATTTACGATGATAAAGGTTATTTGAAATGTGGGATTGAGCAAGCCTATTTTGCGGGGAAAACGGATTTTCGTAAACCCATTTCCTGTCATTTATATCCGATTCGTATCCAGAAATTAGCAGAATATCAAGCAATCAATTATGAACGTTGGACAATCTGTTCAGATGCGTGTTCACATGGGAAAGAGTTAGGAGTACCTGTATATAAGTTCTTGAAAGATCCTTTGATCCGTAAGTTTGGAACGAAATGGTATGCGGAATTAGAGCGTGAAATCACAGAACGTCAATTGGACTAATGCCCGCCTCGACTAATTCATTTGATTTAATTTATCAAGTTGTCCGAGAGATTCCTGTAGGTAAGGTAACGTCTTATGGAGCAATTGCGGCTTATTTAGGTATGAAAGGTGGGGCTCGGATGGTTGGCTGGGCGATGAATGCCTCACATACCCTAACGGATATTCCAGCGCATCGTGTAGTTAATCGGAATGGGGTACTTACGGGCAAGAATTTTTTCGCCGGCGATCGCATGCAGGAATTGCTAGCTACCGAAGGTATTCGTGTTCAAAATGATCAAATCCTTGATTTTAAATACCATTTCTGGGACCCTGCAATCGAGTTATTATAAATTTCTTAGGAATTTCTTGCCTCCCAAGGCACTCATTTGTCGTTTAATAAATGACGTGCGTTTGCTTACATATCCGGATGGATTATTGATGGAAAAGCGAATGGGATTGGGTAAACATGCGGCAATGCGCGCAGCTTCTGTAGTGCTCACTTCGGCGGCCGTATGGCCATAATAGCGTCTGCAAGCTTCTTCCACACCAAAGGTCATTTTACCTGTTTCTGCAACATTTAAATACACCTCCATGATCCGCTCCTTGCCCCAAATAAATTCAATTAACACGGTAAAATAGGCTTCTAATGCTTTCCTGAAATAGGAGCGACCCTGCCACAGGAAAACATTTTTAGCAACTTGTTGGGATATTGTACTCGCTCCTTTAATTCGTTTCCCCTTTTGATTTTTAATGATTGCGGTAGTCATCGCATCGAAATCAAAGCCATGATGTTCGGGGAATAACTGGTCCTCAGATGCAATCACTGCCAAGGCACAATTTCGGTCAATTTCTTCGTATGAGGCCCATTGGCTGTGTATTTTGCTAGGTTCTCCGTCCATCAATGCATCGATTTTTCTTGATGCCATGGTAGGAGTGAAGTATACCGGCACAAATTTGAATAGAACAACGGCGACAATCGTACTTATCCAGATGTATAGGAATAGTCGGCCTATTTTTTTTAAAAAGGATGATGATCTTTTTTTAGGAGCTTTATTCAAGCGGTCGAACTTATTGCTTCGAGGAGTAGAGCGGGAAGTACTGGTTAGGTCGACGCGTTTGGCCATGGAATGGTTATTTTTTGTTGTATTGGCAAAAATACGAATTATGAATTAAGAGTTAAGAGGTATGGTATTTGTTTTGTCTCAATAGCTTATGCTTTGCCCCTCCAGATTGAACCCTGGGCTTACTAACTCAGGACTCAGGGAAGGTTTGTCTGATGGGAACATGATACCTCGTTTCTACTCCCTAATCTGAAGCCTAGAGTTATAAAACCCCAGACTTCTGGGGATCGACGAATTGCTAGCGCATCTCTACTTGCTGTCTTCCAAAACGAAGATCTCCGCCGACAATCCATCTGCAATCAATTTTCCTTGGCCAACAAGCTTTAATCGATCTCCTGATATGACCGCATAGCCATTTGAAATCCAAGACGCAATTTCATCTTCCGGGAAAGTAGCTTGAATTGCTTGGAAACGTTCTCTCAAATAATTCAAATCAATTCCCCAATGCGTTCGCAATTGCGTCATGATGTACTCATTGATTTGATTCTCTGGGCTTAAAAGCTCAACTTCGGCGGGAAGATTACCTTGTGTAATTTGCTTCACATAAGTCGCATTATTGGCTATATTCCATTGACGTGTTGTTTGATTAAAACTATGCGCCGCTGGACCAATTCCCAGATAAGATTCCTGCTTCCAATAACTTGAATTATGCTTTGATTCATAGCCAGCTTTGGCAAAATTAGATGTCTCGTAGGCTGTAAAGCCATTGTTCTCTAAATATTGATGGGTAAATTCGAAACAGGCCGACATATTTTCTTCCGGTGTTTCTTGCATAAGGCCTTTTTTCAATTGGTGGCCAAAGACTGTTTTGGGCTCAATGGTTAAACTATAGGCCGAAATATGTTGGACACCTGTTGAAACTGCTGTCGCGAGGTCTTTCTCCAACATCTCAAGTGTATTCGATGGAATCCCATAAATCAAATCAATGCTGATGTTGCTTATTCCCATAGCCTGGGCATCATGAATCGATTTTCGAGCTTGAAGTACATCATGATTCCGATTCATAAATGTCAAATTAGCCGCGTGAAATGATTGAATCCCGATGCTTAGTCGGTTCACGCCTAATTCCTTCAAGACCTTTAGGTATTCGGGTGTTAAATCCTCAGGGTTGGCCTCTAGCGTGATTTCTGCTCCTTTTTGAATATCAAAATGCAGATGAATTGCCTCGAAAATATCCGATAATTCGGATGGACTCAAGGTTGAAGGTGTACCGCCGCCAAAATATACCGTTGATAATTCCCGCGTCCCCAGGTAATCTTTTTGCAGGGCGATCTCTTGGATTAGGGCATTAACTAAATCCGATTTTCCCGCTAATCGTGTAGAAAAATGGAAATCACAATAGTGACAAGCTTGATGACAAAAGGGGATATGCAGGTAGAGATGCACCGAATTAAGGTTCAAATATCAAGTAACTCAATTGCTCCGATTGGAACATTTCTTGGGCTAATTTCTGTAATTTTTCAGAGCTAACTAAATCGATCTGTTCAAAAATCTCCTCAATAGTTTCGATTTTCTCACGATCTAATAGGCTTTTGGCCATCATCAACATGAAATTCAAGTTGCTTTCCTCTGCCATCGCCATTTGCCCCTTTAATTGCGATTTGATTTTCAACAATTGTGCCGGGCTTAAGCTGCGATCCTTCAATTTATCGAATTCCTTGTGAATCAATTGGATGGATTTATTTACTTGATTTGATTCCGTTCCAAAATATATCGCCCAAAATCCCGAATCGACATACGAGGTAAAATTAGCCTCAATGGAATAAACGAGGCCTCTTTTTTCTCGAATGGAAACATTCAAAAGCGAATTCATGGATGGTCCACCCAGTAAATTAATCAACATGAAAAATGCCAAACGATCTGGATGCTTGATGGCATAGGATTGTCGTCCTAAGGCAACATGCGATTGATTTAGCCCCCTTTTTGTAATGCGCTCCGCTGGCAACATGCTTGGAGGTGTGATGCGTTTGACCTGATTACGCTTTGTAGGTATTTGTCCCACATGTTTCTCCGCCCATTTAAATACTTTGTCGTGGCTATGCTTCCCTATAGATGAGATGACGATCCTACTGGTGTCCATATTACGCTCAATAAAGGCATCTAAGTCCTTCTTATTGAATGAATTAACCGTTTCGTTTGTGCCTAATATATTGACGCCTAAGGAGTGATTGGGGAATAATAATTCGTCAAAATCGTCTTGAATGGCATCTTCAGGCGCCTCGTAATACATGGCCATTTCTTCCAGAATCACGCTTCGTTCTTTTTCTATTTCCTTCGCTGGGAAAGTAGAATTAAACGTGATATCCGTGATTAATTCCAAGGCCCGCTCAAAATAGGGACTTAACACGGAAGCATGGAAACAGATTTTTTCTTTTGTCGTATAGGCATTCAATTCACCGCCGATAACTTCTAAGCGATTGATGATCTGCATATTGTTTTTCTTCTGGGTGCCTTTAAAGGCTAAATGCTCCCAAAAATGCGCTAATCCCTGCTCATTGTCTAACTCATCCCGACTACCGATGTCCAACATGATACCCAAATGTGATATTTCGGTATGCTGAACTTGCCGGTGAACAATCGTTATCCCATTGTTCAAAGTTGTTAACTGAATTGAATTCATAAATAATCGTAGCGCAAAAGATTTCAAAATTAACTAATTTTATACCGAATCACGCATAAATTTTTCATGGCATCTGTTAACAAAGTACTTATTATTCAAACGGCATTTTTAGGTGATGCCATTCTGATTAGTTCTTTGTTGGAGAAAATTCGCATCGAATCCCCTTCGACAATCATTCATCTATTGGTTCGAAAAGGAAATGAATCCATTTTTCAGGCCTATCCGCATACGAATCTAGCCAAAGTTTGGGCTTACGATAAAAAACAAAAATGGGCCTCTTGGCGAGCATTGCGTGCTCAATTTCAGGCAGAACATTTTGATCAAGTTTTTGTAGCTCAGCGATTCTTTGGGATGGGTTTATTGAGCCTAACTATTGGAGCGAAAAAGGTGATTGGATTTGATAAGAATCCCTTGGCTATGTTCTTTTCGGAGCGGGTAGCACATGAATGGGGGACAGGAAAACACGAAATAGAACGTAATACCGCTTTGTTGTCATCTTGGTTAGGGCCGAAAGTCTATAATCCTTATTTGTCGCCTGAAGTTAAAGCCCTGCCCAAAGGATTGAATTCGAAATCATACATCTGTATTTCACCAGGATCTGTTTGGGAGACAAAACGACTTCCTGTTCGCGTTTGGATTGATTTTATTAAACTTTTACCCGAAAACCAAGCAGTTGTATTGATGGGTGCACCCAATGAGGTGGATCTGTCGAATGAGATTGCGCAAGCTTGCCCGAACCATCGAATTTTCAATGAAGCAGGAAAACATGGTTTGGTTGATGCGATTCGGATTTACCAACAGAGTTTCATGTCCTATGTCAATGATTCTGGACCGATGCACATTTGTTCAGCTGTTGATACGCCTACTGTTGCTGTATTTTGCTCAACAATACCGGCCTTTGGTTTTGGTCCATTGGCTTCATGGAATCGGATTGTGGAGGAGGATCGTTTGGAATGTAGACCTTGTGGAGATCATGGAAAAAAATCCTGTCCATTAGTTCATTATGCCTGTGGGAATCAAATTACAGGTAATCAATTATTCAAACAGTATGAGGAGTTATTAGCCGCGCGAGGCGAGTAGATACAATACAGCCATACGAACCGCCACACCATTTTCTACTTGGTCCAAAATGATCGAATGAGGGGAATCCGCTGCATCTGAACTTAATTCTACGCCACGGTTTATCGGACCAGGGTGCATCAAGACGATTTCTTTGGGTAATTCTTCCAACATCTGGCGCGTGATGCCAAAGAATTGGGAGTATTCACGTAAGCTAGGGAAGTATTTGATTTGTTGGCGCTCCAACTGAATCCGCAAAACATTCGCAGCATCGCACCATTGCAAGGTGCTTTTCACGTCGTGTGATACTTCGACACCTAAGGATTGTATATGCTTGGGAATCAAAGTGCTAGGGCCACAAAGACGGACATTCGCTCCTTGTTTTTTCAAGGCGTAGATATTCGAAAGTGCAACGCGTGAATGCAGAATGTCTCCGATGATCGCGATGTTTTTACCGGCCAAATCCCCTAGTTTTTCCTGCAAGGAATAGGTGTCTAGTAAAGCTTGAGTTGGATGTTCGTGCGTTCCATCTCCAGCGTTAACGATATTCGCTTTGATGTGTTTCGCTAAATAATGCGGAGCACCTGGACTTGCATGTCGCATGACAATCATGTCCACTTTCATCGCAAGGATGTTGTTTACGGTATCTAAAAGGGTTTCCCCTTTTTTTACGGAACTACCTGAGGCAGAAAAGTTGATTGTATCGGCAGATAAACGCTTTTCGGCTAATTCAAAGGATAAACGGGTACGGGTAGAGTTTTCGAAAAATACGTTGGCAATCGTAACGTCACGCAGGGAAGGAACCTTTTTAATCGGGCGGTTGAGAACCTCTTTGAATTCTTTAGCCGTTTTAACGATTAGGTGAATAGATTCTTCATCTAAATCTTTGATTCCTAATAAGTGTGGCGATTTCAACATATTGTTATTGGGTGATTAACCAAATTTTATCTGCTTCGTGACCTTGTTCTTTCCATTCCACAAGTACTTTTTCGGTTGGAAGTGTATTAACACTTTTACCTACGTAGTCTGCATTAATCGGAAGATCTCGGTTATATATACGGTCAATTAAGACACATAATTCTACTTTTGCTGGTCGGCCAAAGGAGTTCATCGCATCCAAGGCGGCACGTACCATACGTCCTGTCGCTAAAACATCATCGACGAGGATAACCCGTTTATTTTCAATCAAAAAGGATATATCCGTTGAATTGGGAGCGATGGTATCACGGCGGCGGTAATCGTCACGGAAGAATGTGGCATCTAAACGTCCAACCTGGAAAGAGGTATTTAATTGTTTGCCTAATTCTGCGGCAATGCGTTCTGCGAAATAGATTCCGCGCGGTTGCAAGCCTAAAATAACAGTTTCCGTATTTTGAATTTGATTTTCAATGAGCTCTTGGCATAACCTTGAGATGGTTATTTCCAATAATGGGCTTGATAAAATCAGCTTGCGAGTCATTGTTACAAAGGTATGAAAATTACTTAAATATTATTTCGTTTGGATCAAATAGGGGTAAGATTTGGTCTTTGTCCGATACAATCGGGTTTTCTACGCCCCAAGAAATGTTTAAGGTCGGGTCGTTCCAGCGGATACCTGATTCGGCCTCTTTGTTCCAGAAATCGGTGCATTTGTATACAAAAATGGCATCAGTCAACGCAACAAAACCATGCGCAAAACCCACGGGCACATACAGCATATTACCTATTTCAGCGTCTAGAATGTAGGTTCCATGTTGGCCAAAGGTAGGTGAACTCTTGCGTAAATCGACAACGACGTCCATCACTTTACCCGTCATGCAGCGAACTAATTTCCCTTGCCCGTGCGGTACTTTTTGGAAGTGAAGTCCCCGAATAACTCCCGCTGTAGAATAAGAATAATTATCCTGAACGAAATTTTCTGTAATCCCATGCGCCGCAAAACGTGTTTGGTTATAGGATTCGTAGAAATGACCGCGGTCATCGTGAAATTTAGTGGGGATATATTCAGTAATTCCGGGTAGATCGTGCTGGATAAATTGCATAGAATTTAAATTCCTTTGTTTGATTTTGCCTAGGAAAGGCCTTAATTTGTGCCAAAATTATCGATATTTAGGCATTAATACAAAGCCTTTTCCCAAAAGCCCATGAATTCAATTGAATTAGTTAAGCAGATAGAAAATAAGCGCTCATTTTTGTGTGTGGGTTTGGATACAGATCCTAAATTAATCCCTTCCATGTTTAAAAATGAAGCGGATCCAGTCTTTGCTTTTAACAAGGCGGTGATTGATGCGACGGCGGATTTTGCTGTGGCCTACAAGCCTAATATAGCTTTTTATGAGGCATTTGGTCCAAAAGGATGGGAGAGTTTGCAAAAAACAATGGACTATATTCCCAAGGATATTTTTACCATTGCGGATGCGAAAAGAGGGGATATTGGAAATACGGCTTTCATGTATGCCCAGACGTTTTTTGACCCAAGCTGTGCGGGATTTAATTTTGACTCAGTTACGGTGGCGCCTTACATGGGCCATGATTCGGTCGAGCCGTTTTTACGTTTTGAAGATAAATGGGTAATCTTGTTAGCACTTACCTCAAATTCGGGTAGCCATGACTTTCAAATGACGAAGTCGGAAGATTACATTCCCATGTATGAGCGTGTTATGCGTTTAGCCCAAACGTGGGGTTCTCCGGAGGAAATGATGTTCGTGATCGGTGCGACACGTACTGATTTCTTGCAAAAAGCAAGAGAAATTGCGCCGGATAACTTCTTCTTGGTTCCCGGTGTGGGCGCCCAAGGCGGAAGCTTAGCAGATGTTTCCAAGTATGCCATGAATTCACGGGTGGGATTATTAGTCAATTCATCACGCGGCATTATCTATGCGGGAGATAATCCTGCGGTGGATGCCAAGCGGGAGGCTAAGAAGATTCAAGAGGAAATGTCCATGTATTTAGACGAGTATTATATCAAATAAGATGGAATTAGGCATAGGTACCCCGGCATTATTGTTCTCAACAGTTTCCTTGTTGATGATTGCATTTACGAATCGATTCATGTCAATGGCTTCCTTGATTCGTGGGCTACATGAGAAGTTCCAACAGAATCCTGATGATTCGATTTTGAAACAAATTGAAAACTTACGTTTACGGATGAAATTGATTCAAAATATGCAAATCATTGCAATCTTGAGTCTTATCCTAAGTGTCATCTGCATGTTTTTCATCTTCTTTGAGATGCAATTGGTGGCGCGCTGGTTTTTTGGAATAGCCTTATTGGGCATGAGCGTTGCCTTGATGCTAAGCGCTTGGGAGATTACGATTTCGACCAAAGCGCTGGAAGTGGAGCTCTCCGATATGGAAGATATCTTGGCCAAAAAACATTAATTATTCGAATAGTATAAATTTTCCAGCTAATATTTCAAAAATTGAAATATAGTAGTATTTTTGTGTACAATATTGATTTAATAGGGCTTATAAAAGCTTGATTATACAAATACTACTTAGGCGGATTGAATAAAGGCTCGGAATTTTTCTGAGTCTTTATTGTTTCCGCCTTTTTGTATTAAGCTTTTAAGATCAAGCAAGATAGGGGGGGCAGGTTGATTGAAATGGAGAATGCCTTGCCATGCCATCCATATTCTTCGGTCATCACGGCGCCCTTTGTAGGGTAGTCGGAACCTCCAAATTCACCTTTATCTGAGTTAAATATGGCCTTCCAAACGCCTGGTAGCGGCACACCGATGCGGTAATCTTCACGAGGGGCAGGTGTTAGGTTGAGAATAACAATTAATTGTTCCTTGTTGCTTTCGCCTTTACGTAAGAAACTAATCACGGAATTTCCTTGATCATTGGATTCTAACCATTCGAAGGTTTCGTGCGAGAATTGTTTCTTGTATAAGGCAGGTTCTTCACGGTACAGCTTATTTAGGGCTTTCATTGTTTCTTGAATCCCTTTATGAGAAGCGTATTCCGTTAAATGCCAGTCGAGGCTCACACTGTGGTTCCATTCTTCCTTTTGGCCAAATTCACCTCCTTGGAAAATTAATTTCGTACCTGGGTGTGTAAATTGTTCGGCAAAAAGTAAGCGTAGATTGGCAAACTTTTGCCATTCGTCGCCTGGCATTTTATTGAGTAAGGATTGCTTGCCATATACGACTTCGTCGTGAGAAAGCGGCAAGCAGAAGTTTTCTGTGAACGCGTAGATCAAGGAAAACGTAAGTTCGTTGAGGTGATGCTGGCGGTGAATAGGATCTTTCTGGAAGAAACGAAGTGTGTCGTTCATCCATCCCATCATCCATTTTTGACCAAAGCCTAAGCCTCCCATGAAAACGGGTTTGGTTACTCCATGAAATGAGGTTGATTCCTCTGCAATGATTTGAATATCAGGGAATTCACCATACATGTGAACATTGAGATCCTGTAAGAATGAGATTGTATCGAGGTTATGGTTTCCGCCAAATTCGTTTGGAATCCATTCGCCGTCGTTGCGTGAATAATCTAGGTAAAGCATGGATGCCACGGCATCTACGCGTAATCCGTCGATGTGGTAACGCTCCAACCAGAATGCGGCATTGGATAATAAAAAGCTGCGTACTTCCGTTCGGCCATAATCGAAAATGTAGGATTTCCAGTCGGGGTGATACCCCTTTCTCGGATCCGGATGTTCGTAAATCGGTGTGCCGTCGAAATCCTTCAAACCATGTGCATCACCTGGGAAGTGGGAGGGAACCCAGTCCAAAATAACGCCGATTCCCTCTTGGTGGAAACGTTCGACGAGGCGCATGAAGCCTTGCGGATCTCCAAAACGGGAGGATGGTGCGAAATATCCGGTAATTTGATAACCCCATGACGGTGCATAGGGGTGTTCCATGACTGGCATGAATTCTACGTGGGTAAAATTCATTTCCTTGACATAGGAGACGAGTTTATCTGCGAAATCGTCGTAGGTTAGGTATTGGTCATCGAGGGTCTTTTGCCAAGAGCCTAAATGGACTTCATAGACGGACATGGGTGCGTCTAAAGCATTTTTGGATTTGCGGTTTTCCATCCAGGGTGCATCGTTCCATTCCTTATAGGTGGACCAAACGATGCTGGCAGTTTTGGGAGGAGTCTCGCAAAAGAGGCCCATGGGGTCTAATTTTTCCAAATACTCCCCAGATTTGGCTTGAATGCCGTATTTATAGGTTTCTCCATGACGTACACCGGGAATAAAACCTTCCCAGATGCCTGAGGCATCCCATCTTTTGTGTAGAGGATGAGAAAATTTATCCCAAAAATTGAAATTTCCGATGACATGAACGGCCTCGGCGTTAGGGGCCCATACAGCAAAGAAGGTTCCAATTTCACCTTCGTGTTCGATTTCAAAGGCGCCTAATTTTTCGTAAAGGCGTGTGTGTTTGCCATTTAAGAAAAGTGCTATGTCAAAATCGGACAGTCTTGAATAGGGTTTTATAATTGCCATAAGGGGTTCATTTTCAATGATAAGGCTAAAATAGCGAAAATTAATTAGAAAAAAATACGCTTTTTTTTGAAGCAGGAGTTTGGATTTAAAAGGGAAAATCCTACCTTTGTGCCACCAAAATAAATAATGGTCCGTTCGTCTAGGGGTTAGGACACGTCCCTTTCACGGATGAAACACGGGTTCGATTCCCGTACGGACTACTTCGGTAGGCAAAAAACCAC
>JBEEOB010000077.1:0-13548 GCA_041191865.1 Bacteroidota bacterium | reverse complement strand
ATTTGTTAGATTCCGATTTGAAAAATAAGCGCCCTTCAGATGCGTTTCGTTGGACATCCAATATTGTTAATTTAAGTTTCAAGCCTGATTTTACGTATTACGTGACGCCAGATAATACCTTGACTTTTGGAGCCCAAGTTCTATCCTATCAGTTTTCGCCAGGCAAGGCGACTGCCACGTCGAATGGGGATAAACGGGCATTTGGACAAGCAGATAAGAGTGGTGTCGAGCTTTCAGCCTATGTGGGCGATGAGTGGAAAATCAGTCCCCGCATTTCCGTTCAGTATGGCATAAGGTATTCGAATTATGATTACAAGAGTGATAATGGGGTATATTATGAGCGTGTTCCTGTACCTGAGAGCATTGAAAATCCAACGGGTTTTACCTTGAAAATGATTCAGGTTTCCCCGAATGCATCCGTGGCTAATTATGGGAATTGGGAACCTCGATTTGCCTTGAATTTAAAGGTGGGTGAGAATTCATCCTTCAAAGCCTCATACAATCGATTGGCTCAATATGTGCATTTAATGTCTAATACGGCTGCTTCTACTCCTTTGGATGTTTGGACTTCGTCAACGAATATTATTAAGCCTCAAATTGCGGATCAGGTTGCTTTGGGCTTATTTAAAAATTGGGGAGAGAATGGGAATGATTATGAAACATCGGTCGAGGTCTACTACAAGGATATGCAAAATCAAATTGATTATGCAGATCGAGCGAATTTGTTTTTGAACCCATTATTTGAAAAAGATTTACTATTTGGAAAAGGTCGTGCGTATGGTGCAGAGTTTTTCGTGAAAAAGAATATCGGGAAACTAACAGGTTGGGTAAGTTATACCTTGGCTCGTACGGAACGCTTGATTGAAGGCTTAAATAACAACGATTGGTATTTGAACCGATATGATCGCACGCACACACTCAATGTAGTTGGTCAATATGCTTTATCGTCCAAATGGTCCTTCGGTGCAAATTTTGCCTATATAACAGGTGTCCCTTATTCGATTCCGTCGCAAAAATATATCTATGAAGGAGTCGCATATCCACAGACGGCTGTGGGAACCCGTGGCAATATTCGGGTGCCTGATTACCACCGACTCGATCTTTCCGCTACAAAAAAGAATAAGAAAGCTTTGTTTGGGAAAGGGTCTTCAGAATGGGTGTTCTCTGTGTATAATGTATATAATCGAAAGAATCCATTCTCGATCTACACACAAGCAAATGATTCCAATACCTTAAAAACAGAAGCGGTACAATTGTCCATTATTGGATCTTTTGTTCCTGCGGTAACCTATAATTTTACTTTTTAAGATGCGCTATTTACTAATATTATGTTCTTTCTTTTTATTTTCATGTGAAGAAGTGGTTACGTTGGATAGCCCTAAATCAGAACATTTTTTGGTGGTTGAGTCCACGTTGACAAATCTTCCTGGTCCACAAAAAATCACCTTAACGCAATCGCAGGACTATTTCGATAATAGTTCAGTTCCGGCTATTCGAAATGCGGAGGTCATTGTTCGCGATGACGCTGCAAATGAATTTAGATTTGTGGAAAGTTCGGAAGCACCCGGGGTTTATATCTGGACACCATCGGCCGCGAACCCACGCTTTGGGCAGGTTGGCAGGACATATCAGTTATCAGTTAAATCAGGTAATGATACGTATGTTGCGTCCGCTAAAATGAATCCGGTGCCTCCAGTTGATTCGATTGCTTATAAAACGGCCACAGCGAATCCTCGCCAATCGGGGGATGGAAAGCCAGAAAAAGGTTTTGAGGCGCGTTGGTTTGCTAATGATTTAATCGGTGAGGGTAGTTGTTATCGTTTGAAGTTTTATAAAAATGGCGTTTTGTTTAATTCCCCGTCGAATCTTGTAATTTTTTACGATTCTGCACTTCAAAAAGTTGCTGGTACGGATGGATTGATGTTTAATTTGCCTATTCGTGGGGCGATCAATCCCGAGTTATATGAAGCGAATGATAAGGTAAAGGTTGAGTTATATTCCATTACCTTAGATCAATTTAGCTTTTATTCACAAGCTCGTTTAGAATTGAATAATGCAGGTTTGTTCTCAAGACCTGCGGCGAATATCCCAACGAACATTAAGAATACCAATAGTAATTCGAAATTGCAGGGAGCTGGCTGGTTCGGCGTATCAGCTGTTTCTTCCTTGGAAACGGTAATTGATCCAGCCAAAGCTAAAAAGGATTTGCCTTAATTTATTCGAAGTTGATGACAAGCGACACCGTATGTGTCCTGATGTCAGTTAATTTGGCATAGGGTCCTCCAACCGAAGGAGGTACATATAAATTCAAGAGGCCATGTGAAAAACGTATCTCGGGAGTGAATTTGAAGAATTGGAAATATTGCTCAAGCCCAAATCCATATTCCAAGGATAAGTCGGCTGTATTTGCACTGAGTGCTGTGCTTTTTTTCTTGACATTGGCTTCAACACCTAGTTTAAATCCACCCATAACATACATACGGTGGTTCTTTCGGCGTAATGAACGTAATTTCAATAATACAGGAACTTCTAACCAAGTTGATTCTCTCCAGAGCGGGTTGTTAGCCTCACTTTTAAATTGAATTTCGCGTTCATAAAGGGCTATGTTTATGCCTGATTTTAATTCCCAATGTTTGTCAAATGCGTAATTGACAAGCCCCCCAATTTGAAATCCGAAATTACGAGGTGACCTGACAGAGTCTATACGTCCAAGGACAGATTCATTGGCTTGCATAAAGTAATTTGATGAAGCAAATCCGAATAAGAAACCAAAGTGAACCGGTTTTTCATCGTAATATTCATGAAATATACGGGTGTATTTGGTATGTTGGCCCCAAGATTGAAAGGTCAGTAATACCAAACATAAGGCTCCTATATTTCGAATGATACGCACAATTATTTCACTTTTTGGCCTAAGTAAATGGAACAAATTCCCCCTGTCATGGGAATCCATTGCGTGTTTGAAAATCCACAAGATTCATAAATCTTAATAAAATCAGGTCCATCTGGGAACGCTTGCACGGATTCGGGAAGGTATGTGTAAGCTGCTGGATCCTTGGAAATTAATTTGCCTAATAAGGGTAAGCAATATTTAGAATAGAAATGATACAGTTGTTTCATCGGAAAGTGCCTTGGATTTGAAAACTCCAAGATTAGGCAATAGCCCCCAGGTTTTAAAACCCTAAACATGTCTTTTAATCCCTTTTCCAATGTTTCATAATTCCGTACACCAAAACTAACGGTGATTGCATCAAAACTATTGTCGGAAAATGGAAGTTTTTCAGAATCCCCCATTTGTAAGGTGATCTTATCTTCCAAGCCCATTTTCTTGATTTTCTCTTTACCGAAGGCGAGCATACCTTCAGAGATATCAACACCTACAATTTTTTCAGGATTGATTTTTAGTGCTTCTATGGCGAAATCACCTGTTCCTGTGGCGATATCCAATACTTTCTTGATGCCCTTATTCTTGAGTAATTTGATCGCTTTTCTCCTCCAGATAATATCGATACCTCCACTTAATAAATGGTTTAGGAAGTCGTATTTATGTGAAATGGAGTTGAACATGTCTGCGACTTGTTCTTTTTTACCTTTGTTTTGATTTTTGTAGGGTACGACCATAGCATTGATTGATTTGCCTAGTCTTAACGTTGATGAAAGGCAAATTGTTTACACAAAAATACCAATTTTATTTGGTTTAATGGGGCGCCATGCTGAAAATCCCTACTAAGCACCACATGATGACAAAGCTGATGAGCATTGAAAAATTTACGATGGCTGCGGCAATTCCTGTATCAAAATTTAATTCATCTGAGTATGTGATCAGTGTCATACCCGCTGGAAGAATCAAACAGATGAGTAGCATGTTCCTATATTGAAATTCGAAGGGAACCGTATAGTAAAGTAATAAACCGATACTAAGGCCTAATACATATCGAAGTCCTAATACTTGAAATACTTTGGCAAATGCGACCTTAGGCAAACGAACGCTGAAGTAAATGCCCATCAGCAACAGGACCATGGGTTTATTCCCTTTTGCGATGGTATCGATAATGTCAGCCGCTAAAGGGAGTACCGGTATTTGGAGAATGTTGAAGGCTAATCCGATCAACATAGCTTGGAATGGAGGTAAGGTAAATATCTTTTTTAAAACATGCTTGACTGGGTTTTTTGTCCCGTGATTCCCAGCTAAATACGTTCCCATGCCATAATTCACCATGAAGTTGATCACTGAATTCCCAAGATCAAACATGATGGCATAGGTTAGCCCTTGCCATCCCCAAATTCCTTCAATCAAGGGATATGCAAATAAGCCGAGGTTCCAGCCGGCTGAACCCATGGTTAATATGCCCCGGTGGGTTGGAGCCTCTTTTTTAAATACGAGAAAGCCTACAAAGGAAGAAAGAAAGCCAAATAACATGGCAATTAAAGGTAACCAACCCAATGCAGCAGAGAGTTCAACCTTTAGCATCGTCGTGAATACCAAGGCTGGGAACGTTGTATGCATCAAAAATTTTGAGATGGATTTTGCATCCTTCATCTCGATGAATTGTAGGCTTTTTAATAAATAACCAATTCCAATAATGATTAATGCGGATCCGAAGACCAGGTTGGTCGTGTTCATACGTCCTTATTCGGTGGTTTAGGGAGTGAAATACGGAAAGTACTTCCTTTGTTTACATCGGTCGACTTCAGCGTTAATTTTCCTTCGTGGTAGTTTTCTACGATTCGTTTAGCCAAGGTAAGTCCAAGGCCCCATCCTCGTTTTTTCGTGCTATATCCTGGGTTGAAAATTTTCGACATGTTTGCCGGTAAAATACCTTTTCCTGTATCAGATATGTCGATGAACAGTTGATTATTTTTTCCTTCATGTAGGTAGATTAACACATCGCCAGTTCCACTCATGGCATCGACAGCGTTCTTGCAAATGTTTTCAATCACCCATTCAAATAGATATTTATTGACATTGGCCAACTGCCCAGGTACCAAAGAAGATTTTATCTCAATGTATACTTTTGTTGAAATTCGAATTTTAAGGTAGTTGATGAAGCTAGAAATAAGTTCCTCCAGATCTTCTTCTTTGAGGATAGGCGTTGAACCAATATTCGAGAAGCGGGTTGTGATCGTTTCGAGGCGCTGGATGTCCTTGCCGAGTTCAACGACTATTTCGGGATTGATGCTTGGTTCATTGCGCAAGATCTCGACCCATGCCGTCAAAGATGAGAGTGGTGTTCCCAACT
Source organism: Bacteroidota bacterium (assembly GCA_041191865.1). Lineage (GTDB taxonomy): Bacteria > Bacteroidota > Bacteroidia > Cytophagales > Spirosomataceae > Aquirufa. The sequence continues at coordinate 8,308 of JBEEOB010000077.1, read as the reverse complement.
GATGTGCGGTTTCTTTGGCTAATCCTACCCATACGCGATTCTGTTCAGCTCGTCTTGAATAGGAGAAGAATATATAGCCCAAGAAGCCAATGATTAAAACCACGAGTAATTGTGAAAGCGGATAGTAGCGTAAGAGTTTTAGGAGTTTAGAGTTCCCGTAATAGATGTATTCCTTTTGAAATCCCATGTCCATTTCGATGGGCTTGTTATTTTCCGCAATAATTTCCTGGAGTTTGGCTTGTAGTAAAACTTGTTTCTGCTCGATATCAATGGATTCGGGTATCGCGATGTTGATTGAATTCAGGTGGCCGCTACCATCCTTCCAAATCACCGGAATCGTATTGTTCTCATTAATTTTCTTGATACGCTCAAAGAAAAAATTGATGTCGGCATTCTCATCACTCGTCATCACATAGCGAATGGTTTCCGCATATAATTCGATTTGCTGCTTTTCACGCTCCTCTAATTTATTCACCAATCCATCCGTGAAATACAATGAAAAGCCCGCCATAAATACACAAACGGCGAAGAAGGCAACTTTCAACCAAGTGTCTCGGTTGTAGAATGCAAGCGGTAAGGCTACTTCTTTGGATAAGATTTTCATAGTGACATAAGCTTGGTAAGCCATTCCTCACAAATTACTCACCGTTTATCCATAAATCAAAAATATTTTTTCTAAGGTACTTTGTATTACATAGTACCTTTTATACATTTGTCCTATCAAATAAACAAACACAAACCGATGGATATTGAAAATGCCAAGGTGCAGATGCGGAAAGGGATTTTAGAATTCTGTATTCTGCAGATTATTTCAAGGGGTGAGGTTTATGCCTCTACCATGCTGACAGAATTGACCTCAGCGAAAATCATGGTTGTTGAAGGGACTTTATACCCTTTGTTAACCCGTTTAAAAAATGCCGGATTTCTGGATTACAAATGGGTTGAGTCGGCATCAGGTCCGCCTCGAAAATATTATGTATTAACCGAAAAAGGGGAGACTTTTTTAGCGGAATTACATGGAACCTGGGATGACTTACAAAGTTCGGTATCCCAAATCATTCATCCTCAAACACCCCAAGCATAATTATACGTTTATGAAAAAGACCTTATCAATTAATATCGCTGGCATTGTTTTTCACATCGAGGAAGACGCTTTTGCTACCTTGGATGCCTATTTAAAATCCATCCATGCTTATTTTCAAAACTTTGAGGGTTCGAAAGAAATCATTGAAGACATCGAGGCTCGTATCGCTGAGAAATTTTGGAATATCCGTGAAACAGAAAAGACCGAAGCGATTTCACAAGTTCATGTGGATGAGTTAATTGCCTCTTTGGGGACAGTGGCTGATTTTCAAGAAATTGAAACGGAAGAAGGGAAAACAGAACAAAAAAAATCAGAGCCTAAACAAGATTCAGGAGCTAAGAAGATATTTCGTCGGGATTTGACCAATAAAAAATTGGGTGGAGTCGCGGCAGGGGCTGCGAATTATTTCGAGATTGATCCTATCTGGGTTCGATTGATTCTCATTGTTGGCTTCTTTGGCCTTTTCCCTTTGTTGCATGCAGCTAATCTTGTTTTCTGGGTATATGTAGCTTGTTGGATCGCCATCCCAGGGGAGTTTACTGTCGAAACAGACAAATCTTACCGCAAATTTTACCGAGATCCGGAAAATAAGGTAGTCGGGGGTGTCATGGCCGGAATATCTGCTTATACAGGATGGGACGTAGGTTTGTTACGTGTATTAGCTGTGATTTCGCTGTTCTTTTTTGGTACAGGCGCTGCCGCGTACATCATCATTATGGCGATTACCCCTGAAGCCAAATCGGTTACAGATAAAATGGAAATGACGGGCGAGCCCATTACTTTGGAAAATATAGAGAAGAATATTAAGGAGACTTTTCAGCCTGATTCAACGGAAGAAAAACCCTTGACGCGTGTATTGCTTTTCCCTTTTCGCATGTTGGCCACTATTTTTACGGCACTCAAGCCTCTATTAATGGGGATTAAATGGTTTGTGCAATACCTTCTGGGTATCGTCTTATTGATCATTGCCATTGCTTTCGCGGTTGCATTAGTGGTTTTAACTACATCGGGTATTTCAGGATTTGATCATGGGCAGATTGGGCTTGCCTTTGGGGAAGCCATTCCCATTTATTTATTAGTTCAAGATCTTCCAGCTTGGTCTATTTGGGCGGCTTACGCTGCTATTATTCCAATGGTCGTTGGAATCGGAATCGGGGGATTGTCCTTATTGCTGAACCGTAAGTTGACAAATTCAACCTATAAATACATTTCCACCACGATGGCGATTGTGGGCTGGATTGGATTATTTGCCGCATTTAGTTTTGTGGGACGTAATTTCCAACGAACTGCATCCGTGAATCAAATGAAGGAGATTACAGCGGATTCATCTTATGTCTTTGATGTGAATCGCGAATCGAATGAAACCATGTGGGAGAAATTGTTGGGCAACAACATTATCACGGATGAATTATTGGATGAAGATGAGGAACATGATTTTAACCGGGGTGGATTTTCGCGCGCACAAATCAGCTTAGAGGGATATGATGGAAAAACCATTCAAATTATTCAGTTTGCGAAATCGAATGGTCGGACTCGGACTGAAGCTGAAACCAATGCGAAAGCAGTTCAATATAACTATGTCATGAAAGGAAATCAATTGGTTTTGGACAGCCATTTTGGGTTGAAAAATTTAAAATTTAGAAATCAACGTATGCGGGTAAAAGTTCTTATTCCTTATGGTGTAACTTTTGGTATGACACGTGAATTTGGTTACTTCATGGAGAATGTATTGGATGGAGGTTATTTCAACGAGGATAACGGCGATCTGTTTGTGGGGTCGAAATGGACTTTCTCGATGGATAAAGGCTTGATTTGCTTAAATCGTAATCCAAAGCAATCGGATAGTTCGAATGATGATTCTTCAGATCAAGATGATGAATCTTTCGACAACGCGCCTGATGCACCAGTGGCACCCGCTTCACCAACAAACTTTTCACTGTCCAAAACGCTTGAACCTTTCGGCGCAATTGAATTGAAGCGTTGTGGGTCTGCAGCCATTACGATCGTGAAAGGAAATGAGTTCAAAGTTTCGTACCAGTCGGCAGAAGCATCTGCCGACTTTGGTCGTTTGACGTCTGTGAGCAATCGTACCTTGACATTGAACGATATTCCGAATGGTATGACGGTGACGATTGAGACACCCACTTTGCGTAAAGTGGATTTAGGTGGAAATGGACGCACCGAAATCAAGGGATTTAATGTGCCTGCCTTGGATGTTATTTTGCGTGATTTTCACAGTCTGACTTTATCCGGTCGCTCGAATGAGCTTGCTGCTGCGGCCTTTGATTCTTCTGAATTATTGGCGCGTGATTGGGAAACAAATATCGCGCGAATTTCGGTGGGTAATCAGGCTAAAATGGATTTAAATGTGAAAAAAAGTATCAAAGGGAAAAAGGCGGAGCGCGCTGATTTGAGCTATCAAGCCTATCCTAATTTGCAAGTTTCGTTTTTGAAAAATAAATAAGTAGCGCGGGCATGCAACCTTGCAAAGCTATCAAGCATCTTGCTCACATCTTGAATTAATAAATCTATTTTATGAAAAATCGCTTACGTATTATTCTCAGCTTCTTGGTATTCCTTATATCATCTCAAGCATTCGCTTTCGCGCCCGATCAAGTAACTAAAAAAATCCGTGTTGGAAATTTTCAATCACTGGAATTAGGCAGTGCTTTTGAAATTCATATTACGAAAGCTAGCAGTTGCACGATGTCTGCTACCGGAAATGAAAGTGATTTAGATGAACTCGAGGTAGCATTAGAAGGATCAAAATTGAAGGTCTATCTGGATGAATCTTATTGGTCAAATTGGAAAAATTGGAAGGGTGGTTCAAAAAAAATCATCCTGAACATTACGATGCCGCGCTTACGCGATGCCGAATTTAATGGCGCTACAAAAGTGTTCTTAGAAGGATTTACGGATGAAGAAGAAATGACTTTGCATTGTTCGGGTGCATCTAAAATAAGTGCTTCCAAATTGGTTGCTGACAAACTTGTTATCGACCTTTCCGGTGCTACTAAGGTTGAAATGGCTGGTCGAGTCCTGAAATTATCTGTAGGGCTTTCAGGTGCGAGCCATGTGATTTTAAACGAAATGGTGGCTCGTGATGTCGATGTTGACGCTAGCGGTGCGAGTCATGTGGAATTGAATGTTCAAAAGTCTTTACGTGTGGACGCATCAGGTGCTTCCAAAATAACTTATCGTGGTAATCCCTTGAACATTTCAAAGGATTTGAGTGGAGCTTCTACGGTTCGCCGCGCGGATTAATGATTTTTTTCTCCTGCAGGAATACGAATGCTTAGCTGATTTTCCTTAGGCGGTATGGGACAAGCAAAGGTCTTGTTATACGCACAATACGGGAAAAATGCTTCGTTAAAGTCAATGCTTAGTTGATTGTCTTTTAATTTAGTTAGGGGTAACTCCAAATACCGACCGCCTCCATAGGTTTCTGTGGGGGCGGTTTTGTCTTTAAAGGGAATGAAAAAATCTCCAGAATCATGCTGGTAAACAAGTAAATCCACATGCATTCCTGATACCTCCCCATGTGCTTTCCCAAATACCAAAAGTGAATCCGTCGAGCCGTCCGTCATTTGTAAACTGATTCGTTGAACCTTTTCATTTCGCTCGATTTCAAACGGAATAACCCAATTTGCCGAATAAGGGAAATAGGTTAATCCTTTGAATGACGCCTTATCTATGATGGGAGATTCCTCATCAGATTTGAATTGCTCATCTTTTGCCAGTCGCTTTTCTACGATTTGTAGGGAATCTGTGGATGATTTAGCAAGTACGGGAGATTGCTTGGGAAGGCTGAAGTAGATCAGTCCGCCAACAATCACAATGAGAATCAGAATCCAACGGTTGAATTTCATAGGAATGCGTGTAAATTTGGGTTCGTAAAAATATAAAATTAATTACATGTTTACAGGAATTGTGGAATCGATGGGCGTTTTGGAAAGCAAACAAGCGCAAGGTACAAATGTTGATTTTTGGTTTTCGTCTTCTTTTACGGACGAATTGAGAATCGATCAGTCGCTCGCTCATAATGGTGTTTGCTTGACCGTTGTCGAAATTAAATCCCCGCAATACCGTGTAACAGCGATTCAAGAGACCTTACAGAAAACCAATTTGGGCGATTTGACGATTGGCCAAAAAGTCAATTTGGAGCGGTGTATGTCGGCGAATGGTCGTTTTGATGGACATATCGTTCAGGGACACGTTGATTTAACAGGAATTTGTACCTCGATCATAACACACGACGGTTCCTGGGAATACCATTTTCAATATCCTGCCGGTCATGTGACTGTGGAGAAAGGTTCGATTTGTGTTAACGGCACGAGTTTAACGGTGGTTGAATCGGGGACTGACACGTTTTCTGTTGCGATTATTCCCTATACCTATGAACATACGATTTTCCACCAAATGAAGGTTGGCGATCGTGTGAACCTAGAATTTGATATTCTTGGAAAGTATATGCAGAAATTATTGGCTAAGCAATTAGCTCAATAGGTTATCAATGGCATCTTCTACTTTTTCAAAACCGAAACGGCTCCAAACGCTATCTTTTTGGGCTTGAATTTCATTCAATCCTAAATTGCCAATACTGCCTAAATGGCTGTGATTGATTTCGCGGCTGCTGCCATTGAATTCGCCAGCTTCAATCATTTTTCCTACCTGCACATAAGCTTCTCGGAATGGCATGCCCGCTACGACTAATTTATTGACTTCTTCGACGGAGAACAATAAATCGTATTTTGCGTCTTTCAAAAGGTCAGCCTTTACGTTCATATGCGTCACCATGTAATGCGTGATTTCCAGGCAATCTTTAATTTCATCAATGGCTGGCATCAATAATTCTTTGGTCAATTGGAATTCCCGGTGATATCCTGATGGTAGGTTACTCATCAGCAATTGCATTTGATTTGGAATGGCTTTTAATTTATTGGACTTACCACGTAATAATTCGGCGACATCTGGATTCTTTTTGTGTGGCATAATCGAACTTCCCGTTGTTAAGGAACTAGGCAATTCGATGAAACCAAAGTTTTGTGAGTTGTATAAACACACGTCCATGGCCAAACGACTCAAGGTTGTTGCGATTTGACTGATGGCATTTAAAACATAAAACTCCGTTTTGCCACGGGACATTTGGGCATTGACAACATTCACATGTGGAGCCTCAAAACCCAATAAAACAGTGGTTAATTTCCGGTCCAAAGGAAAAGATGAACCATAACCGGCTCCTGAACCCAAGGGGTTTTTATTCGCTAAACGAAAAGCAGCCTCCAACAATTCGGCGTCTTCCACTAAACATTCCGCATATGCGCCGAACCATAATCCAAAAGATGAGGGCATGGCAATTTGCAAATGTGTGTAGCCGGGTAATAAATCGTTTTTATGTGCTTCGCTTTTTGTCAATAATAAATTGAACAAATCCTCCACCGCATCTGCGATTTCCATGATTTCAGCCCGCATGAACAATTTCAGGTCGACTAAAACCTGATCATTCCGTGACCGACCAGCATGGATTTTCTTGCCTAAATCGCCGAGTTTCTTCGTTAGCAAATATTCGATTTGGGAATGCACATCCTCCATACCTTCTTCGATCACAAAGGTCCCATCTTCGATTGTGTCCAATATATTTTTCAATTCCACGCAAAGTGGCTCAAGTTCTTCAGATGGTAATAGTCCCACATGCTCTAGCATTGTGATGTGAGCGAGTGATCCCATGACGTCGTAGCGCGCCAATTGCAAATCATAAACAGGGTCGTTCCCAATCGTGAATTGCTCAATGATTGCGTCCGTTACTTGATTTTCTTTTTGCCAAAGTTTTGCCACGATCGTATTAGATTAATTGTGATAATATATTCTGATAGGTTTGAATACCCTGCTTCAGTTCTTCTAAATAAATAAATTCATCCGCCGTATGGCTTCTTCCCGAATGCCCTGGACCAATCTTGACCGAAGGAAAGTGCATCAAAGCCTGATCCGAAAGGGTAGGTGATCCGAAGCTTGTAATCCCTAAAGAAGCAGCTGCTTTAAGAACCGGATGTCCATCCGGAATTTTACTCGATTGTAAACGAATACTTCGCGGTGTCAATTCTGCTTGAACAAGGCCTCTCAAAATTTCAAGTACCTGTTCTAGAGAATAACATTCATTGACCCGACAATCAATCGTATAGTGACATAGGTCGGGAACCACATTATGTTGTTTGCCTGCATTGATTACCGTCACGGTACATTTCACCGGTCCGAGTATCGGCGAAACTTCCGGAAACTCAAATGACTTAATTTTGTTGATGTCTTCCAAGGCGAGGTATATCGCATTCACCCCCTCATTCCTTGCTGCATGGCCTGCTACGCCTTTAACTTCGGCGTCGATGACCATCAATCCTTTTTCTGCGATCGCTATTTGACAATCCGTCGGCTCGCCTACAATCGCCCAAGAAATCTCAGGAAATTCCGCTGATTTCAATACGGATTCGATGCCCCCGGTTCCGGAAATCTCTTCTTCCGCTGTTGCTGCTAAAACTAAATTGAAAGGCAATGTATGTTCGTAAAAAGAACAGAACGTTATCATCAAGGCTACTAAACTCGCACCGGCATCATTAACGCCTAATCCAATCATTTGCCCGGCTTCTATCGTCGCGGCATAGGGTTCATAGGTCCAGGAAGCATTGGGCTTCACCGTGTCATGATGCGAGTTCAATAAGATACTTGGCTTGTTTGAATCGAACTGTTTATTCGTCGCCCAAACGTTGTTCCCAAGGGTATGAAACGAAATATTTCTAGCGCGCAAAAAATCCTGAATAATAGCTGATGTGCCTTGTTCCTCCCGACTTAAGGAAGGGCAGGCAACAAGTTGCGCGAGCAGGTGTTGAGCATCCAGGAATTGTTGGTCCGTATACATTTAGGCTTGTATCAAAGTGCCCTTATCAGGCTGTGAAACAAAATCTGCATGGCAAAGACGAACCGTCTGAACGCCTCGCGCAATAGCTTTTAATGCATTTTCGAGTTTGGGAATCATACCTGCCGAAACGATGCCTGCTGCTTTTAATTGAACAAAATTTGCCTCATTAATATGCGGAATCACCGAGTTGTCATCATTCGGGTCCATTAATACGCCTTGCTTTTCGAAGCAATACGTCAATGTTACATCGAAATGATCACTCAATCCAATCGCCAAAGCCTGTGCCATGGTATCTGCATTGGTATTCAGTAATTGAC
>JBEEOB010000076.1:0-35133 GCA_041191865.1 Bacteroidota bacterium | reverse complement strand
GTGTGCTGCACATTCGTACAATTTCAGCAGAATTCGCTTTTCCAGAACCGATGTATTCTGAGCGGGCTTTGGTAATTGAAAATCCTTGACATCCCCAATAGGTCGATTTGCTCACATCTTCTGGACTTACTACAAAACCATGTTGTTCGCCTCTGACATAGCCAGGGTCAGATTCTTTGAAGAAATAGGTGATGATTCCTCCTTGGTAAAAATCCCCAATTTTTAAGGTATTGACCGTTGGTGTGGTGGGGTCTACTGGATTGCTTGGGTCTACGATTGGCGCTGGAATACTTGAACGTGTTTTGAATGCGATGGGGTCACCGTAAACGATGCCTTTGGTATTGATTGCGTAAGCAACAATGTAGTATGTTTTGTTTTCAGTTAGATTCGCCAAATAGTAACTGAATGGTCCCTTGCCGATTGCCACAGGGAATTTCAAATTATTGACCGTTGGATTGGGAACGATACTCACGCAGAATCCTTTTTCAGTCACAGGCGTATTGCCTTCGGAGGAGACGTTACCTGTCAGTACAGCTCCATGCAGGGCGATGTCCGTTACGGAAACGGTTTTGACGGAGGCATAGGTATAATCGCCCGTTGTAAAGGGAATGGCTGCCCCAAACGCGGTTCCTTTTTTATTGGTCGCGAATGCCCGCATGTAATATTGAACTTGCGTTTTTAAATTGGTGACAACCAATCGGTAGGCGCCAACATTGCCCGGGATTATAAATTTTTGACAATCGCTCAAATCTTCTTTATCTAGACAAAGTAAAAATCCACGTTCGGTAATGTCTGATCCACCATTATCAAGGACCTCTCCTTGGAAGTTGGCACTTGTGTTGGTGACATCGTTCACGTTAACGCTTGATACGATGGGAGGGCTGAAATTGTTTGTTGTAAAACTCAGTTCTTCACCGTAAGAGATTCCTAGAGCATTGATGGCATAGGATTTTACGTAATAGGTTGTGTTTTCATTGAGGCCAGTTAAGAAGTTGTCGAAGGGTCCTTCTCCTTTTCCACTGGGTGTTTTATAATCTTGAATCGTGGGGTTTGGATGGGCGCTGTAGCAAAAACCTCTTTCTGTTACTTGCTTACCCCCATCATACCCTACGATACCTGAAATTTGACTGGAGTTGATGTAGACATTTTTAATTTTGTCGGTACTGACTTCGGGCAGCGTATATTCTTTGGTGCTGAATGTTTTGGTAAGTCCTAACGATGTGGTTTCTGAATTTTTAGCGAAGGCAACGAACGAATAAAGTGTTTCTGCGGTTAATCCTGTAACGAGGACAGCGAAGTCGCCAATCCCCGGACTGGCATTAACTTTATGCTTCAGTAGTTCTTCCGGTTTGTTGTGGTCCGCATAATAAAATCCTCGCTCGGTTATACCAAGAAGGTCTTCTGTCGCGTTAGAACCTTGTAGGGTAACAGATGCTGCGCGGGGATTAATCGCATCTTTAGTTTGGACATTTGGGGCAATAGGTAGTTGTTCTTTTTTGCAGGATAGAAAAAAGAGGGCAAGAAAAAGCCAATGTAAAATGTTTTTAGAACTAAACTTATGCATGTAATCTTTGACCTAGGTCAAGGATATTTTGCGGTAATATTAAGGAAATTATATGGGAATTTGTCAGCTATCCTGACAACAAACAGGTATTACCTATGTAGATTTTTGTAAATTGCCGTATAATAATTCATTGTAGTCTATCGGTCGACTTTCGAGTTAATCCATAGTTACATAGAAAAAAATTAGAACTAGGATTATTGAAAACCTCCCTGATTTTCGGGGAGGCTTTTTTTATCTAATATGAGCGAAGATTTCGCAGATATTGACCGAAAGTGCTTTTGATATTTTATATACTTGGTATAGGCTGGTGTTGATTTGCCCTAATTCGATTCGGCTGAGTTGGGTATATTCCATACCCGCCTCTGCTGCAAGCTTTTCGATGGTCATTCCTTTTGAATTCCGAATTGTTCGGATATTCAATCCTACCATTTTACTTATTTCATGCTTGCTTGATTCCATGCCACAAATTTGACGTACTCTCGTAACGCTCGCAATGTCAAATTTGTGGCATGAATTGTCTAATATTTTAAAGAATTAGTTAAATATTTTGACTTCGACAGGAATTATCGATGATAGGGCGATTGAATTGTTTATTTAGCGGTTTTGCTATTTTTTCTTAGCAATCAGCTCTTTTAATTGAGATTTATTTATGTTATGATGCAAACTGTAATACTTAGAGCGTCGATCGTATTCTGTCGACTGTCTCTCTATACTTTCATTTACATTAAAAATCATTTTAAGTTTAACATTCAAGTCTTTGAGAAATAAATGACGTCGCTGACGTTGATTTTCCTTGGATAGTTTTTCAATACGCAGTATTTCATTCGTTTCTGAGACTGATAGGGCTTTGGATTCGCTATCCGTGATCCTTGTTAGAAATCGAATTTCCAAGGTGTCAAAGTGTATGGATAGTCCATATTGCTCAAATGAAATTTGGCCTGTTTCCCGATTGGGCATGGCTGGCATTGGATCAACGGGTACAGGGGTTTTTCGGATTTTTTTAAATTTCATTCCAACGGTTAGTCCAATCGCTAGAGCCAAGATAGTTGCTGTAAATAATTCCATAAGATTTAAACTTAATGTATGGTAAGTCCTATTTTCCTCCAAAGTAATATGTCAAATCTGCCACAATGTGTTATATCAGTTATAACAGTATAAAATTTATTTAACGGTCATTTTAAGGAATTTAGGTTGGATATACTCAATTATGTTATTACGGTTATTGATGTATTGTAACTATTGGATTCTATTCTTTTGTGATGTTTTTATTGCTTGAATCCTTTCTGCTTGCACGCTTTTGCAATCTGGGACTCAGGACGGCGAAGCCGTGAATTAGCTTAATTAATTCTACTACATTTAAAATACCATCTATGTGTTCTAAAAGTTTACTTTGGGTTGCATTTGTAACTTTCTTTTTAGCTTCTTGTGGTCTCAATCGAGAACTGGCTTACTTTAAGGGCCAACAAGACACTACGCTAACATTGGTTCAACAATCATATGAGCCAAAAATCCAGCAAGGAGATATTTTATTTATTGGCATTAACAGCTCGGATCCGCAAAGTTCAGCTCTGTTCAATAGTGTTAATGCGGTTCCTGCCAACAATGCGGCTGGAGCCAACTTCATGACACAGAGTGTTACGCCGGGCTTACTCGTTGATAATCAAGGTAATATACAATTGCCAAAAATTGGTAAGGTTTTTGTAAAAGGATTGACAAAATCTGAATTAACCAATGCGCTGCAAATTGCATTAATTCCATACCTGAAAGATCCTGTTGTCAGTATCCGTTTTATGAATTACCGGGTGACGGTATTGGGTGAGGTGGTACGTCCGTCGACATTTAATGTGTCTAATGAGCGGATTTCTGTGTTGGAAGCGCTGGGAATTGCGGGTGATTTGACCGCCTATGGAAATCGTAACAATATTCTCATTATACATGAAAATGAAGGAAAGAAAGAATTTCATCGCGTCAATTTAAACAAGATGGACTTATTTCAATCCAAGCATTTTTACCTTCAAAGCAATGATGTGGTTTATGTAGAGCCCAACAAAGCTAAATCCTACCTCGGTAGTGAAACGTCGGTTTATCTACCGGCCATTATCAGCAGTGCGACCTTGCTCGTACTTGTTATCAACAATTTCTTTAAATAGTTTTTCATGCAATCAGAATTTGATGATTCATTTACTATGAATCAATCGCAGGAAGGTAATTTGTTCACGCAAATTGCACAAACTTATTTGCCTTTCTGGCCAGTATTTGTCTTGACACTTTTATTAAGTGGTTTCGGTACATTTTTTTATTTGCGATACACGGTTCCTGTGTATCAAATCAATGCCAAATTATTGGTCAAAGATGAAAAGAATGGGGCAGGGGCAGCTCAAATGTTGGACGCTTTGGATATTTTTGGTGACAAGAAGGTGGTTGATAATGAAATTGAAATTATTCGATCAAGCCCTTTGATGGATGAAGTGGTACGTAACCTTAACCTGTATACGACTCAAATTCATCAGGGAAAGGTCATGGATTCCGAACTGTATGGTACAAGCGCTCCTTTAAGCATTATCGCATTTCAAAAAGATTCAGTGGAACAAGTTCGAGAGGCAATTCCTGTGGAGATTGACTTTCAGCAAAAACGTTTTAGTATTCGAGGAAAATTCTATCCATTGGGTTCATTTGTTCGAATCAATGGGCAACGTTTTTTAATAGATCTAAACCCTAAATTTATTCTTCCGGAAAAATCGCCTACTCCCTATCCTATTTTATTGAAGACGCATGCGGTTTCACAAGTCTCATCTCAGTTGCTCGCTTCCTTAAAAGCAGAGGCTAGTACCAAAAAATCGACTGTGATTTACTTAAGTATGGAGACGACGGTTCCTCAAAAGGGGAGGGATGTTCTAAATCAATTATTCAAGGTCTATGATGCCTTTGCGATTGAGGATAAAAATTTGGTTGCTAAGAATACGTTACGTTTTGTTGATGGGCGTTTGGGTTTAGTGGCAGATGAATTGGAGAAAGTTGAGGAAAACATCAAAGATTATAAGACGCGTGAGGGGATTGTCAATATTGGTGAGCAGGGTAAGTTGTTCCTGGAATCGGTTAAAGAACATGATCAACGGTTATCCGAGATTGGGATTCAGTTATCCGTTTTAGATGATATTGAAAAATATGTAACGGCAAAAAAGCCGAGTAGCGCTGTGGTCCCATCGTTGATGGGGATTAACGATGCAACATTGGTACAGTTATTAACCAAATTGTATGAGACAGAATTGCAATTATCACGCATTTCTAAAGTAACGGGTGGTCAGTCTGATTTACAAGAACAATTGCGCGATGAGATTGCAGCTTTGAAGCCTTCCATCTTAGAGAATTTGGGAAATATTCGAGATAATTTGTTGACAGCTAAAAAGAATTTACAAGGTAAGCTAAAGGAAAGTAATCTTATCTTGGGTGAAATACCGTCCAAGGAAAAGGCATTGGTGGAGATTAGTAGGCAGCAAGCGATAAAAAATACGATATATATCTTTTTATTGCAAAAGCGGGAAGAGTCTGCCTTGTCCTCAGCCTCTGCTATTGCAGATAGTCGGGTGGTGGAACCCGCCGTAATTTCAGATGCTCCAATAAAGCCTAAACGGAATATCGTTTATCTAATTGGATTGGTATTGGGAATAGCATTGGGTGTCTTGTATGTTTTGTTTAAGGAGACCTACAATCCAAAAGTCTTGTTCCGGGGGGATATCGAAAGACGTGTGCAGGCTCCGATATTGGGGGAGCTTGCTCAAGGGGAAGCTGAGCATCATATTGTGGTGAAGGATGGTCAACGTACTATATTGGCGGAACAGTTTCGAATGCTACGAACCAACTTAGCCTATTTAGGTTTGAATCAGGCCAAAGGCAATGTAATTCAAGTGACTTCATCGATTTCAGGAGAGGGGAAATCCTTTGTATCTGGAAATTTAGCTGCGACCATTGCCTTGACGGGTCGCTCGGTATTGATTATGGAATTAGACTTGCGTAAACCTAAGGTTCGTCAGTATTTTGGGTTGGCGAAGGGAGCCGGGGTCACGGATTACCTGATTGATTTAGCCTCAGAAGAGGAAATTATCCAATCTGTCCCTACGGTAGAAAATCTTTATTTGGTATCTGCAGGGTCGATTCCACCTAACCCAACGGAATTGTTGGGCGGAGATGCCTTTCAGCAATTAATGGAACGCTTGAAACAGCGTTTTGATTACATTGTGATGGACACCGCACCGATCTCCTTGGTGACGGATTCGCAGGTACTAGCGCATCATGCCCAGGCTACCCTTTATGTATTGCGTCATAATTACACGACCAAAAATTACCTAGATTTCATTCAGCAACTCTTTGTTGCTAAGAAATTCAATCAGTTGAACCTTGTCTACAATGGACTTAAGCCACGCGGGGTGAAGATGTATGGGAAGGGTTATGGGTACGGTTATGGGTACGGTTACGGCTATGGCTATGGATACGGCTATGGCTATTATGCAGAGGATAAAAGTGCCAAACGTACTTTATGGTCAAAGATTAGTCGATCCAATAAATCGTAGTATGGATATAGTAAATGTATTGTTGTCTGGTGGAGTCGGTAGTCGCTTATGGCCTTTATCGAGAAAATCTTGTCCCAAACAGTATTTGCCAATTTTTGAAGGCAAGTCCTTATTTGAACTTTCCGTTGAACGGAATGAGCCTATTGCCAGTCACACAATCATCGTAGGTAATGCGTCAACGATGCATCTTGCCAAGCAATTCATTAAGTCAAAATCAAAGAATAAGGTACGATTTATAACGGAGTCAACGCCTAGAAATACGGCCGCTGCGATTTGTTTGGCCTGTTTGGATTTAGCTCCGACCGATATTGTTTTGGTATGCCCATCTGATCACATGATTGGAGATTCGAAAGCTTATTTACAAGCCATTCATAAGGCGTATCAATTGGCGTGCAAGGAATATATTGTGACCATTGGTATCGCTCCAAATAATCCTGAAACGGGATATGGATATATGCAATACAAAGGCAATGATGTCATGGCATTTCGAGAAAAGCCAAGTTTGGAAAATGCCACGCATTACCTTGAATCTGGCGATTATTTATGGAATGCAGGTATATTTTGTTTTCAGGCGGGTGTATTTTTAACGGAGTTAGAAAGCTATGAGCCAGAAATTTTGACCAAAACCAAGCAGGCATGGGCAGCCCAAGAAGAGGGTTTTATACCTGTGGAGTATATGGATCAAATACCAGCCAAAAGTGTGGATTATGCTGTCATGGAAAAGAGTCAACGCTTGAAAGTTGTTGCGGCAGAAATGCTCTGGTCAGATTTAGGCTCTTTTGACTCCATGTGGGATTTTCAAGAAAAAAATCAGCAAGCGGAAAATGTTGAAAATTCAAATTTTGTCATTAGCCAATCCTCCAAACATATTGAATTGATTGGTGTTGAAAATCTGATTGTTGTCGAAACGGAGGATGCCATCTTAGTGGTTCCTAGGTACCAGAGTCAAGCGGTCAAGGATGTTTATGAACGTTTGCAGAATCAAAATTCACAATTTGTATAATTTAGGACATAATTAAGGAAACATTTTTACTATTTATTTTGATTAAATATTTTTTTTGGTTTTGATAAGCATATGAAAATTTTAGCATTATTACCTATGAAAGGTAATTCAGAACGAATTCCGAATAAAAATTTAAGAAATTTTGCCGGTAAACCATTGTATCATAGGATTTTGCAAACTTTATTAAGTTCAAAATATATTAATAATGTAATAGTAAATACTGATAGTGATGCCATCAAATTAGATATTCTCAATCATTTTGATTCTAGGGTCATTATAATAGATAGGCCAAAGAACATTTGTGGAGATTTTGTTTCCATGAATAAGGTTATTGAATGCGATATTAAAGTTTTTGATGCAGATTTTTATTTTCAAACTCATAGTACTAATCCTTTGTTAAGTATCAAATCGATAGATGATGCTATTGAAAATATGATGTTATTCTACAAGGAATCAAAGCACGATTCTATTTTTTCCGTCACGAAATTACAAACTAGATTATATTCGGTTGATTGTTCTCCGTTAAATCACGATCCAAATTCTTTAATGCGAACTCAGGATTTGGACCCTTTATTTGAAGAAAACTCTTGCTTTTATTTGTTTTCAAAAGATTCATTCTATAATTCAGGAGGGAAAAGAATTGGTTTAAACCCATTTATGTTTGAATTGAATAAAATTGAATCTATCGATATTGATGAAAAAGAAGATTTTTTATTAGCGGAAGCCATGTATAATAAGTTGTTATGATTGTAGATAAAATTTATAATTGGGATCGCTATTTTAAAAATGAAATTTTCTCAAAAATTTTTGAGGAATTAAAAGAGTATAGTGTTGGTACGCCCAATGGAACATATAGATCGAATGAAAATTACTATTTTAAAGTAATGTCATATGATACTAAAATTGAACCCACAATAATCGAATCTCATGTGAAAGAAGTAGATGTCCATGTTTTATTGTTTGGTACAGAAAAAATCGAAATTTATTTGCCTGAGCATGTAACCATAAGTGAGACATATAGTACTAAGACTGATTGTCAGTTTTATAATCTTAGTTCGGAACCTTGTCAAGAAATAATATTGAATCCGGGTTACATGGCGATTTTCTTTTCTAATGATATTCATCGACCTCAAATTGCTGTTGTAGAAGAAATACAAACGATAAAAAAAATTGTAATTAAAATAGATGAAAAACTTTTTACATAAAAACAGTTCTTTAAAACAGAAACTTAAAAAACAGGATTTATCAATAGGATCTTGGCTTACAATTCCTCATCAATCAGTTGTTGAAATTTTAAGTACTGCTGGTTTTGAGTGGCTTACGATTGATTTGGAGCATGCTGCAATAAGTATCGAAACTGTTATGAATTTAATTGGACATATTCAGGGTAACGGAATGCAGGCTTTGGTTAGAGTTAGTAAGAATGAAGAAGTTGTAATCAAAAGAGTTCTTGATGCAGGAGCGGATGGTATAATTGTCCCTATGATACTAAATAAAGAGGATGCTCTTTTGGCAGTTAATTATGTCAAATATCCTCCAGAGGGTAAACGAGGTGTCGGACTTAATCGAGCCCAAAAATATGGTATAGCATTTCCTGAGTATCAAGATTGGGTAAATAATGAAGTTGTAATTATTGCTCAAATAGAGAATATACAGGCTGTTGAAAACCTAGAAGATATTCTCAATGTTAAGGGTATCGATGGAATTATAGTAGGACCATATGATCTATCAGCTTCTATGGGTTTTCCTGGCGAATACAATCGTGAAGATGTTAAAGCTGCTTTATCAAGAATTGATGAAATTGCCAAAAAAATGAAAAAACCACTTGGTTTCCATGTTATTGATTCAGACCATTCAAAAACGGTGGAAAAAATAAATAAAGGTTATTCTTTTGTAGCCTTCAGTTTAGATTTCTTCTTTTTAGGTGACAAAGCAAGAGAAGAAATGAAAGCATTATCTAGTAAGTTAATTTGAAAAAGGTATTAGTTTTCGGGGGATTTGGATTTATAGGTTATTACTTGGTAAAAGAACTAATTCAGCGAAATTATGTTGTAAGTGTTGCCGATATAAATATTAATGAAGAATTGTTTTCACAAGTAAGTTTTTATAAATGCAATATATCCAACGAAGAAGAAGTTAATCATGTTTTCAAAAAATCAAATTTTGACATTGTATACAATTTAGCAGGCTTTTCCAATTTAGATCAGGCTATTGGAAACCCTTTAAAAACAATGCAGCTAAATATTATTGGTAATATCAATATTATTGAAGCATGTTTAGCTAATAACTCACCAAAATTTATATATGCAAGTAGTGCCTATGCGGTAAGTAATAAAGGATCTTTTTATGGGATTAGTAAACTAGCTTCAGAAAAAATCATCGAAGAATACAACAAAAAGCATAATTTAACTTTTGTTATTTTACGCTATGGATCTGTTTATTCTGAGAGAGCATACGATAATAACTACATTTACAATTTAGTGAAAGGAGCAGTTATTAAAGGCGAAATTAATCATAATGGTGATGGCAATGAATATCGGGAGTATATTCACGCTGCAGATGCTTCAAAACTTTCTGTTGATGTCATAGAAACAGATCTATATAATAATATTCATGTAATTTTGACAGGTACAGAAAGGATTAAAAGAATAGATTTATTTAATATGATTAAAGAAATATTAAATGATAATGTAGAGGTAAAATGTATTAACAAAGGTTATGAAAACCACTATAAATTTACACCATATTCTTTTGACCCATCTGTTAGTAAAAAATTAATTGCAAATCCTCATATTGATATGGGCCAAGGTTTGTTAGAATGTATTAGAGCAGTTCATGAAAATCAATAAAACTATATATTTTAAAAATACAAACACTGATTTTGACAAGTTTGCTTCAGATTATTTATTTGAAAAATTTAAAATCCTTGAAAAGGAAAATCAGGGAAAAATAAATATTGCATTATCTGGTGGTAGCACGCCTTTACCAATATTAGAAAACCTTCAAAACGAAGATTTAACATGGTCTAGATATAATTTTTTTTTAGTGGATGAGCGTTGTGTGACGAATGAAGATTCATCTAGTAACTTTGGCAATATTCAAAAAGTGTTCTTTAGTAAAATCAGCTCTGCAAAATTTTCGGTGGTGAAAGATGGATTTTCTTGTTTTCAGTCGATATCAAGATATAAAGATGAAATTATAAAACATGTGCCAATTAGTACAAATGGCTTCCCTGTGTTTGATTTGATTCTTTTAGGAATGGGAGATGATGGTCATACCGCATCATTATTTTCTGGAACAAAAGCACTTTTTGAAAAAAAAGAATTTGTTGTATTTAACGAAGTGCCTCATCTTCAAACTGTGCGCATAACACTTACTTTTCCTGTACTTAAAAGTGCTAAAGAAGTGATTGTAATTTTGAAAGGAGAAAATAAGATAAAAATAGTAAAGGAAATGTATTCTGGAAAACCCTCTAATTATCCTATTAGTAAGGTGGCTAAAGCACATTCAAATATAAAATGGTTAATAGGATAAAATATGAGAATTAAATACATTCTCTTTGATTTTGATGGTGTTCTAGCGGAATCTGTAGGTATAAAAACTGAAGCTTTTAGACAAATGTATTTGTCATATGGTGAAGATTTCGCTCAAAAAGTTGTCGATCATCATTTGGCAAACGGTGGAATGTCAAGATATGAAAAGGTTCAAGTTTACAATGGTGAATGGTTGGGTGAGGAATTAAATCAAAAAAATATACAACAACTCACACAAAAATTTAGTGATTTAGTTGTTGAGGGAGTTGTAAATTCAAAAGAAGTTACAGGAACTTCTGATTTTTTAAATTCATCAAAAGATTATAAAAATTATATAATAACTGGTACCCCTACAATAGAGATTAAAAAAATATTAGAATGTCGAAATATGAATCATTTCTTTGAAAAAATATATGGTTCGCCTGAAAAGAAAGATTATTGGGTCAAAGAAATATTAAAAAATGAAAATATTTTACCAGAGCAATGTGTATTTGTAGGTGATGCAATAGTTGATTACAAAGCAGCTCTAGGAAATAATATCACATTTATATTACGTGAAACGAAAGAAACTGAAAAATTATTTAAAGCTTTTAGGGGATATAGAATTAAAGATTTGACCTCATTACATACAATTTTGAATGAAATTCAAAATGATCAATTAAAAGAAATAATGTAAATTATTTACGATGAAAATATTACTTACGTCAACTTCTTTTCAAGATACACCGGGTTCACATCATGATTTGTTGAATTCTCAAGGGTTTGAAATTGATGTATTAAGAGGTCCTTTAACTGAAGAAGTATTGTTACCTATTATACAAAAATATGATGCTGTTATTTGTGGAGATGATGAATATACTGAACAAGTTTTAAGCAAGGGTAAGCAAGGCAAGTTGAAATACATTTCAAAATATGGTGTAGGATTAGATAGAATAGATTTAGATACGGCAAATAAATTAGGAATTCAAGTAAAAAATTGCCCTGGTGTTAATCAGGTTTCAGTTTCTGAACATGTGTTGGCTTTACTTTTTACTTTTGAGAAAAATATTCATTTGCAAAATGAAACAACCAAAATGGGGAGTTGGGCTAGAATTACTGGAAATGAAATTCAAGGAAAAACAATTGGAATTATTGGATTAGGGGCCGTTGGAAAAGAATTGGTCAAAAAATCTTTAGCATTAGGTATGAAAGTTATTGGTTTTGATTTGATAAAAAACGTTGATTTTATAGCAGCCAACCCACAGATGATTTTTACAGAAAACATTGAAGATATTTATATTCATGCAGATATTATTAGTTTACATATTCCACTTACTGTGAAATCAGAAAAGTTTATTAATGAGGATGTGATATTTAATAAATTGAAAAATAATCCAATTATAATTAATACATCTAGAGGAATGCTAATCGATGTTGATGCTGTCATTAAAGGTCTTTCAGAAGGAAAAATAAGAGGATATCTGACGGATGTACTTGCCATTGAACCAATTGAAAAAAACGAAAAACTTAAAGGTGTTGAAAATGTAATCATAACTCCGCACGTTGGTTCAAGAACTTATCAAAGTGTGGTACGACAAGGTACAATGGCTGTTGAAAATTTAATAATTTTAATAAATGCTTAATTTGACACTATTTTGTTTAAAAAGCATTTAAATTGGTTTTTAAATTCGCCTACAATTACTACTTGGTTCAGTTATAGCACCAAAGCATTTACGTTGTTCGGAGTTTTGCCATTGGTGTTAAAAAAAATCTCTGATGCTGATATCGTTTTGTGGTATTTATTTTCAACAATTGTCATTATACAAAGTCTAGCTGATTTAGGTTTCCGTCAAACTTTTTCGAGGTTCATATCTTATGCACACGAAGGAGTAAAGGACTTAATTGCAATAAATGATCTCTCCTCAAATCATTTAAATTCAGAAGCTAATCAGCCAAATATTGATTTACTAAACCGTATCGTGTCTTGTATGAAACACATATATTGGCCATTAACATGTTTAGTTTTTATATTGATGATTACGTTTGGTACTTGGTTTATATATAAACCAATTCAAGCCTCCAATAATGTTAATCAATCCTGGTTAAGTTGGATAATTTTAGTTCTGGTTTCTTCTATTACATTTTATGGTAAATTGTACCTTAATTTTCTCGAGGGTATTTTCAAAATTGCTTTGGTTAGACGCGTAGAAATATTGACATCTTCAGGTGCTATTGGATGTAGTATTTTGGTTCTCGTTTTTGTACCAACTTTATTAAACCTTATCATTGTTAATCAGGGATGGTTACTAATATCAACTTTTCGGGATTATTACTTATGTAGAAAAGTAGAAAATGGATTGTATCTAAAAGTATCAAAACCTTTACCATTCGAAAAAGATATTTTTTCAATTATATGGCAGCCAGCCTGGCGTAGTGGTGTATCAGGATTAATGTCAATAGGACTAACAAACGTAACTGGTCTTATATTTGCGCAAATTGGCAGTACTGCCTCAGTCGCTTCCTATCTTTTATCTTTAAGAATTATAACGCAGATAAGAGATTTTTCAATGGCCCCTTTTTACAGTAAATTACCTCTAATGGCGATGCTAAGAGCAAAAAATGAACTTAGTACATTGTTAAAAGTAGTTAAGAAAAGTATGTTTTTAAGTAATTTCGTTTTTATTCTTGGCGTTATTTTTGTTGGCATATTTTCTGATTATTTATTGAATTTAATTAATAGCAAAGTACATTTTGTAACTCAGGAAATGTGGCTATTACTGAGCTTTGCATTTTTAGCCCATAGGTTTGGAGCTATGCATATGCAGGTTTACCTCTCAACAAATCATGTGATTTCACATATAGCCGACGGAGTTTCCGGAATAATTTATGTTGTCGTTTCCCTGTTTCTATCAAAATCTCAAGGTATATATGCTATTCCAATTGGAATGATTGCAGGTTATTTAGGTTTTTATTCCTGGTATGCGGCCAAAAACTCTTACAAATCATTAAAAACTAGTTTTTGGAATTTTGAGAAGAGTGCTTCTTTAGTTCCTATTGTTTTGATGTTAATTTATACAATAACTTTATTTTTTATACTCAATGATTGAAAACCCAATTTTGCAGACTTATGATACAGCCAATCCTTATAGAAATTCTTTGAAAAATATTTTTGATAGATTAAAATGGGATATAGATTTAGAATCATGGAAATCACGGTTAAACCTTAAAAAATTGCATAACAGACATCGAGGTCAAAATGCAGTTATTTTATGTAATGGCCCTAGTTTACTTAAAACAGATTTTAATCTATTAAAAGATACATACACTTTTGGACTCAATAAAATTAATTTATTATTTGATAAGAATGATTTTCGTCCTAATTCTATAGTAGCTGTAAATAAATTTGTTGTAGAGCAGAATAAGTTTTTTTTCAATAAAACACAAATTCCTTTGTTTATAGACAGCTTGAGTAAACAACATATAAAATCAAGAGATAATGTTACTTTTCTTCATTCAACTAATCAGGTGAAATTTGCTAGAGACGTATCAGTTAGTTTGTGGCAGGGTGCAACAGTAACGAATGTCGCACTTCAATTGGCTTTTCATATGGGGTTTGAAAATGTTGCTTTGGTAGGATGCGATCACAATTTTGCTGTGAAAGGTCCAGCTAACCAAATAGTTATTTCAGGTGAAAAGGACGAATCTCATTTTGATCCTAATTATTTTGCGCGAGGTTTAAAGTGGCAGCTTCCTGATTTGGTTGCAAGTGAATATGGATATGCTCTCGCAAGAGAAACATTTAAAGCATCAGGTAGAAATATTTACAATTGCACTGTTGGAGGGGAATTAGAAGTGTTTGAAAGGAAATTATTATCTGATTTTTGCAAATAAAATGAAAAATATAAATGGTGAAAATAATGTGATTTTTATTTCTCTTTTTTATGTGACATTATTATTACAATCTTTAATCCCATTAAATAATGTTGTCGAAGTACTGTTGCTTCAAAATATTTATATTAATCGTAATCAAATTAAATTATTATTTCAGGAGCGTTTTGTAATGCTCTGTTTTGCAATAAGTGGAACTGTTTCATTTTTAATGCATTCTAATGATTCATTCTTTTCTTATTTCCATATTTGTGTTATAATGCCAATATTGTTGTACTTAAGTGGAAAATTAATAAATGGTAAAATTGAATTAAAGAAAATTATTTATATCATATCATTTATATGTTTAATAATATTGACAATATCTATTATTTCAACCCCTTTAGATGTTGAAATTAAGGAAGAATCGTGGTCTGATGAGCATTCTAGAATGTTTTGGTTGTTTTTTAACCATAACGTTGTTTATGGGGGTACAGATATAATAGGTATGTTGATTCCAAGTTTTTTTATTTTCTTTTTTAAATCTGAAACACTTACACAAAAAATTATAAAAATATGTACATTTTTTCTGTTGCTTTTTTGCATTTATAAGGCAGAAACTAGAACGTCATTATTATATATATCTGCGATAATTATCTATCATTTTAGAAAATTGAAGCTTAATGATTTTATAATTTCTGGTACCTGTATACTCATATTAATATTGGTATTAAGTTCTATCGTTGATTTATCCTCTTTTATTCCCGATAGATTCACATTAGACTATAATAAAGAAGCTGGTTTAAATTCCCGAGATTTAATTTGGGCATCTGCACTGGTTGTAATTATTGAAAATGCGAGCGGAGTAAATTCTCCTTTTTTACAGGTTCTAGGTGTAAAATTCAGTCCGCATAATAATTTTCTAACATATTGGATATTGTTTGGTTGGATTACGGGTTTAATTATCACCTATATTTTTGTTTCAATTGAGATTTATGTATTAACTAAGTTGAAAAATATGCTTTTTTTGAAATTTTTTTTAACATTATTATTTATAAATTTTTTTATTGAATCAATGGTTTTGACAACACCATTTACTTTTAATTTTTATGCCCTATTAACAGGTTTTATGTTAAATAACAGATCTCAATATGGGAAACAGCAATAATTTAATATTTAAATTTTAAGTGGGAAAAATAACAATTATTACAGCCACATATAATTCTGAAAAGTATTTAGAAGAATCTATAAAATCAGTTATTTCTCAACTTAGTAAAGATGATGAATATATAATTATTGATGCTTTATCAAGTGATTCAACTATGGAGATTATTAGTAAATATTCGGATTCAATAAATTATTGGATAAGCGAAAAAGACGAAGGGATTTACGATGCTTGGAATAAAGGTTTAAAAGTTGCCACAGGCGATTGGATCATGTTTATAGGAAGTGATGATTTCTTAAAACCCAATGCAATAAAACTCTATAAAGAATTTATTTATGATTACGTTTCTAAAGATTGTCTGTATATCAGCTCAAAAATGGAGCTGGTAGATGAAAATAAAAAAAAAATTAGGATAATAGGATGGCCTTGGGTTTGGGGAATTTTTAAGCGTTTTAATAATATTGCTCATCCAGGGTCATTGCATGCCGTTGGATTATTCGAAAAATATGGTAATTATGATACCAGCTATAAAATCTGTGGAGATTACGAGCTTTTGCTAAGGCCAAAAGAAAGACTTAATGCAATGTTTTTAGATAAAATAACAATTGAAATGACTTATGGAGGGGCAAGTTCAAATCCTATAATGTTCAAAGAACATTATAAAGCAGTTATTAACACTGCAAATACATCAAAATTGATTGCTACGTGTGATTTTTGTGTACAATTTTCAAAAACTTATATCAAAAACTTATTTAGAAAAATAGGTATAAACATTAAATACAGAAATCAATACTAATTATATATTCCAATTATTTATATTGAAACTTATATTGTTATCAAATAGATAATCCTATTTAATTATTTAAATACTCCTGCTTTGGAAAAAACTTAATAACTCTTCAATCAAATTCCGAAGCTTATTGAGCAAATTTAGTTCAAAATAAAAAATAGAATGTTTAATATAATTGTTGTCAATTCTCGATTTTTAACTCAACCTATTTCCGGAGTTCAGCGTTTTGCTATTGAAATATCAAAAGAGCTGAAAAAAAGTAATTTAAAAATTGTTTTCCTAGCCCCCAAAAATATTTTACACCATGAATTGGCTGAAGAGCTCGATGTGAAACTGCTTGGTAAGTTAAAAGGACATCTTTGGGAGCAAATTGAGTTGCAAGCTTATGTTTTTAAACACCATGCTTTTTTAATATCATTTTGTAACACTGGGCCGTTTTTTGTTAAAAACCAAATTGTAACAATTCACGATTTATGTTTTAAAATTCATCCAGAGTGGTTTTCAAAAAGCTTCTCCTTGTTTTATAATTTATTGATACCGCAATTAGTTAAAATTTCTAAAGCAATAATTACTGTGAGCAATGTCTCAAAAAACGAACTTATGTTAATGTTTAATGTTCCTGAAAAAAAAATTATTGTTATCTATAATGCTGTAGCATCTATTTTTGAAGAAAAAGGAATGACAAATATAGTAGAAAGCGAGAGACCAATTATAGATGATTATATATTAACTGTTTCATCTCACCATCCAAGAAAAAATTTTGACCGCCTTGTTAATGCCTTTAAAAACATTAAATATGAAAAACTTAAATTATGTATTGTTGGCAACATGTATGAAAATTTTAATTCAAAAGAATTATCAGATGTTGATAATGTTTTATACTTGAAAAATATTTCTGATGAAGAATTATTAGGTTATTACAGACATGCAAAAGTTTTTGTTTTTGCAAGTTTATATGAAGGATTTGGAATACCAATTATTGAGGCTCTGAAGTTAGGCAAACCAGTTTGTATTTCCGATATTCCCGTTTTTCATGAAATTTGCAATCAAAATGCTTTGTATTTTGACCCTTATAATGTTGAAGATATAAGAGAAAAAATACTTCAAATTTTAAATAATCCGAAGTGTCAAAGTAATATTGATTTGAAAAGATTTTCTTGGAAAGATGGAGCTTTAAAAATTTCAAATTTAATAAGAGAGTTGACCTTAGGTTGTTAACTTACATTTTTATAAATAATGTGAAAACTGCATTTATTACTGATTGGTTAGATAAATATGGTGGAGCTGAACGGGTCGTTACAGCAATCAATGAGATTTACGAATTTGATTATTACTATGCTTACGCAAATAAGATGAATCCTGAACTTCAAAATAAAACATTTGGTAATCGTGATGTACAAGTTGTTAGTTCTAATTTGCTTTCATTATTTAAATATAATTTTAGAATTTTGATGCCGTTATTTCCATATATCATAAAAAAATTTAATGAGCAAACAAGGCACAATGCGATCGACCTAGTATTAAGTTCTTCTTGGGCAATGTCCAAGGGATATAGATCAGGGAATGAATTGCACATTTGCTACCTTCAAGCGCGTAATTTTAAATATGTTTGGGAAGAAGCAGATCTTTATTTTAAAGGACCATTGAAGTTAGTTTCATTTATCAAAGGATATCTTCAGAGATTTGATCTTAAATATGCACTTAATCCTGATTATTTGATTTCAAATTCTAATTTTGTTAAGAACTGGGTAAAAGAAAAGTATAAAAGAGATTCAGTAGTTATTTATCCACCAGTAGATGTTGAAGATTTCTATATATCAAATACTATTGGAGATTATTATATCACTGTTGGTAGATTAGAGCCTTATAAGCGTTTTGATATTGTTGTTGAAGCATTCACTCAAAATAAAAAAAAATTAATAGTTATTGGGGATGGAACGCAGTTAAATTATTTGAAGTCTATTGCTGGCACAAATATTGAGTTTACAGGATATTTGGAAAAAAATAAAATAAAAGATTATTTATCAAAATCGAAAGCGTTTGTTTTTGCTGGTGTTGAAGATTTTGGGATAGCAATAGTTGAGGCACATGCTTCAGGTATTCCAACATTAGTTTTTTCTGGAGGAGCTGCAAATGAGATTGTTACTTTAGAAAATGGCTTATGTTATGATAAACAGGATTCTGAATCTTTAAACACTAAATTAGTTGATTTTGAAAATCAGTTTTTCTTCTACAATAAAAATAAAATAAGAGAATCATCTCTAAAATTTTCAAAAGACAGATTTAAATGTGAAATGAAAACTTACATTGACTCATTAAAATTAAAGTATTCTCTACGCTTAAATTAATTTCATTTAACTTAGAAAAGTCATTTTGTTAATAACATTTACCTCTTTTTCGATACTTTAAAATACTTTAATATATACATTAGGGTTGAATAATACATTAAAAGACCCGTTAATATTATTTTTTATAGATTTCTTTTGACTAGAAATATTAAATTTTAACAGGCTTTGAATGGTTCTTTTTAAATTTACTTTTCTTGCTCAGTTTTACCTTGCCTAAAGCGTCTTCTTTGTTTATTTTATTAAGAAGAAAACTTGGTTCATACATTTGAAGTAGATATTAAAACGCTATCCCGCTAGTAAACAATTTTGGTTGTATTAATGTGAGCTGTGATTTCAGGAAATCTATATCATTAATCTAAATATATAATTATTTGCAAGTCGAAGTTCGTCAGGAACGCAGGCTATTTGTCGTGCGTAGGTAAATACCGCTTATAATGCAGGGGTGGGGCTTTGTCAATATTGATAGGATAGCGGATATTCACAAGCCTCTGGAAAGATCTAGTTAAGCTTGAGTGTCTTTTATGCTTCTTTAAAGGAGCCTAATCGTTTGTGGAAGCGTTATTTAATTACTAATTCACGTTTTTTGTTCTTGTTTCTAAAGTCGTGGTTATTCAAATCACATTAATTTGAAATTTCATGCTTTCTTGGTTTAAAAAGCAGGAGCCGCGTTTTGCGACACCTTGGGGATTGATTGTAGATATCCATAATCATGTATTACCGGGCATCGATGATGGCTCAGCTGATTTGATCCAGAGCCAATTTCTGTTACAGGGGCTGGCTTCCGTCGGTTTTCAAGAGGTAATAGCCACTCCGCATATTGCCGCAGGTATTTATTTGAATACGCCTGAGACGATTTCATCAGCCTTTTCTACCATTATTGAGGCTGATTTTGAAGAAAAACAAATGCTGCAGGGTTTTTCGGCCGAGTATATGTTGGATGATTATTTTGATCGTCAAATTAGCCGCGGGTTGCTCTGCTTACCTAATGCTGAGCAAAAAAAATATGTATTGGTTGAATTGCCCTACATGGATTTACCATATCATTGGCATGATTCCATTTTTGCGATGCGCAAGGCCAGTTATTTGCCTATTTTGGCTCACCCGGAACGATATTCTTATATTAAACCGAGTGTTATGTTGGAACGATTCCGAGGAACCGGCTTATTATTCCAATTAAACCTTTTGTCATTAAGCGGTTATTACGGTCAGGAGGTAATGAAGTTGGCACACTTTTATTTAAAGGAGGGTTTGTATGAATTTGCTGGATCTGATGTACATCATGCAAATCACTTGCGCGGCCTACAAAAGATGGCGGCAGATCCTGTCCTATCTGATTTAATTGCAGGGTATCCATTTCAAAATAATGCCATTTTTGCTTCGGCGAAACATGCGAGATAATCAACGTTTATTCGGTTCCATGTTACTCATGCTCTTCGATTTGAGCTGTTTTGCAGGAACATATTGGTTAGTAGATTTATTTCAGACGCGTTTCCCTCAAAATGGCTTACGATTTTTAGATCATCATAATATTTGGATTAATGGAACAATTTGGCTGCTTGTTTCTCTTTACTTAGGTGTTTACAGAGCTTATATCACCTATTCACTTGATGTTCTCTTGCGTCAAACGTGGCGCGCGATTATTCTACAACAGCTAATAGTATCACTCTTATTGAAATATAATACGGGTCATTTTTATTTTAAAGAGGTAATCTTTATTAAAATCGGCTTATTATTCTTCTTGATTTTCACCATTCGCTATTTCCTTTTTCAAATTGATTATTTGTTAGAAAACCGAGCGAATCATTTCAATCGCATCGGAATTTATGGCTTAAACCTTGAGGCCATTCAATTAGCTGCGAAGTTTGAGATGCAGTACCATGGTCAAAAATTTGCAGGAATTATACCGTTAGAAAAAGTAATAAGTCAATCGGATAGCGAAGTGCCCATGTATATTCAGGTGCTTAGAGCCGTTGATTTTGCATCAGAATCCAATATTCGAGAATTATTCGTCTGCATACCTTCCCATTTAATCCATGATTTAAACTATTTATTTCATGAGGCAGAAAAAAAGTTTGTCAATTTACATATTGTGCCTTCTGCTAGCGATTACCGACAATGGAAATATCCTACTCATCAAAAAATGGAAATCCGATTTATATCACATCGGCTGAATCCTTTGGATTTGCAATTCAATCGCTTTGTCAAACGTGGTTTCGATGTGATATTTAGTTTGTTGGTTCTTTTGTTTGTTCTCTCTTGGTTGTTTCCATTATTAGCTTTCTTGATCAAATGGCAAAGTCCAGGGCCTGTGATTTTTAAACAACAGCGTACCGGTCGAGGTAACAAGATTTTCTGGTGTTATAAGTTCCGAAGCATGCGGGTGAATGCGGCCAGTGATCGCCAACAAGCAGTAAAGGATGATGCGCGTTTGACGCCTATCGGAGCATTTATTCGCAAAACGAGTTTGGATGAATTCCCTCAATTTTTGAATGTATTACTAGGCGATATGAGTGTTGTAGGGCCTCGGCCTCACATGTTATATCATTCAGAAACCTACCAAAGACTTGTTGGAGGATTTACTTTTCGACATTTTGTTAAGCCGGGGATTACTGGTTTAGCCCAAATCAGTGGACTTCGTGGAGAAGTTGATGGTGTTGAGATTTTACAAGCTCGTATACAAAAGGACATCGAGTACATTGAAAAATGGAGTATAATTCAAGATTTTAAAATTTGCTTTTTGACCATTTATTTCCTCGTGGTAGGGGATGAGAATGCCTATTAATCGATTATTTCTATGATGTACCTCTATTTTGCTTCAGGCCTATTGGCCGGAGTTTCTTTTATGGCTTTTTTACTCATCAAGGAATTGTATTCCCTAAATAAGCGGAATCAGGTTCAAGCCAACCAAATTGCACGTTTAGAAAAATTAAATCAGATGCTTGCTACGCAGGTATCCGAAGAAAGAATACAAGTGAATGCACCTAAAATGAAAAAGGAATTATGATTTTATTGATTTGGTTACATGCTTTTGGTTTGTCACTCGATACAACCTCGCACATCGAAGTGGGTGCCAAAGTGCTCGTTTCGGATAGTAAACAAACGCCTTTTTGGATGCGAAGTTTGCAATATGGGTCTGTGCCTATGGAGAATCCGGGGCTGGGCATGGGGGTGAGGATGTATCGGAATTATCAAGAGGGGAAAAAATATGATTGGAAATATGGCGTAGAAGTGAATGCCTGGGGCGGTCAACAAAATGACATGTTCTTAACCGAGGCCTTTATTAGCGGCAGAAGGGGTAATTGGGAGCTTTGGGCCGGGCGCAAAAAAGAAGTATATGGCTTAGGTGACACGACCTTGACGTCGGGATTTTATGCTTGGTCTGGGAATGCATTGCCCATTCCGAAAATCCAATTAGGCACACCAGGTTACCTCAATATTTTCAATCAATGGATTGGGTTGAAAATGACCTATGCGCATGGGTGGTTCGATAACCGGGGACCCTTGCAAAATGTCATGCTGCACCAGAAGAGTCTATATGGGCGGATTGGTCGGCCAGATTCCCGGATTAATTTATTCGGGGGACTCAATCATCAGGTTCAGTGGGGAGGAAAGCGGATCGTGCCACTCACGACAAAACGAGCGATTAATGTATATCCAAGCAGTTTAAACACCTATTTCTATGTGGTTACCGTATTAAAGAATAAGAATTGGGTCGCTTTAGACCCTAATACAACTTCGGATGATACAGATAATCAATATGGAAATCATTTGGGATCTTTTGACATCGCTGCTGAATACAAGACGCATTGGGGGCGGATGCTGTTTTATAAACAGACAGCTTATGAACAAGGGGCAGCATTTAATTTGACTCCTGCGGATGATGGGTTGACGGGGCTATCCGTTCGGATTGATGGACAGCATTTGATTGAGGGGATCTTGCTTGAACATTTATACACCGGAAATCAGGGTTTATATCGCTCCTGGATTGCCAAATTGTTTAATACGGTGGATACGCATAATGGTGAGAAAATCGAATATATGTACAATGGCGCTCGTTCGACCGGCTGGTGGTACCAAGCGGATGAAATAGGGACACCGTTAATCATGCGCGATTCGAAGACGGAGCAAGGGGGAACGCAATTTACGTACAATGCTGTTAATGCGGTCTATTTAGGTCTTCGTGGGCATATAAGTGAAGAAACGGATTGGACATTTCGGGCCTCACGGTCCAAGCAAACCCATTTGCGACCTTCGAGAACGCCTGTTCCTACGTATTTTCAAAATTCTTTCAGTTTACACGTTAACCACCTTCGTAATGAAAAGCTCAAATATGGCTTTGAATTAGCCTATGATCAGGGGGATCGTTTGAAAGGCAGTGTGGGGATGCTCGTGACAGCGCTTTACACAATAAATTAAATGGGTATGAAATTTAGTAAAATAGCGTATTTAGGCAAATTAAATCAGTATACTAAATCTGAGCTTATTCAGCATCTTAAGGGTTTTCAGGTTAGTACGCTAGAATCAGGTGAAACCAATGAATTGATTCGCTTCGAAGGGGAAAATACGGTTGTCGAAATTCGTTTTGATTTACATGGAAATTTTTTGGGATTGGAATCAGAAACGTGGTTGGATTTAAATCAGGTTTTTACTTTTCCCATTCTAAAATATTAGTAGAATATGTATTATTTAATCCCATTCGAGTATCTCGGATGGGATTTTTATGTTATAACCAAACTTGATGCAAATGCTGAGATATGGGGTGTAACTTCGTAATTATGGTTGGGTTAGGTTAGGTTTGAATTTATTGTATGAAGAAATTTTTAGAACTAGGATTATTGAAAAACCTCCCTGATTTTCGGGGAGGATTTTTTTTATGATGAAAAAGAAAATAGCAATCATTTGTGGAAGAGAACAGCTTTCGGCGGATGTCGAATTCCTAGCGCGTTTTTCAACATTATTGGGAGCAATGTCTTTTGAGCTTATTCATGAGCCAAGTTCAGGACAAACGATTCCGCAACAAGGTTTCCTCTTCTCTCTCTTCAAAAAAGTTGTTTTTGGGCTTAGAATCAATTATTTGTTCCGATGGGCTTTGCGTATTTTTAATCGCTATCAAAGTCAAGCCAGTGTCATGTGGCGAATAAATCAATTACGTGCGATGTTACTTGCGATGGATTTATCAGATGCGGAGGTTTATCTGATCGGGCGTTCAGCAGGTGCCCTAGTTGCTTCTCATTTGGCAATTGAGTTCCCCGTTAAAGCCGTCATCGCACTCGGTTATCCATTTATACATCCCAAACACGGTGTTCAGCAACATCGCATCCAACATTTGCCACATATGCAACTTCCCATGTATATCTTACAAGGCATTTATGATGAATATGGTACTACCCGACAAATTGCGAAGATTCCGATGTCGGACTTCGTCCAAGTCTGTTATTTAGATACCGATCATAATTTTGTACTTGATCAATCCGAATGGGGACGTTTTGAATTACTGATTCAGCGGTATTTAGCTTAGCTTGTCACTTTCCCTATCGCACAACTTACATAGGATTTGGCTTCCTTCAGGAAGGTATTGTTCCCTTTCTCGGGATAACCCATGCCATCCATTTTTTTGATGTAAGATGCTTTATCTAATTGCTCACCTTGAATCGTGATTTTCTCCTCCTCGAGGTTGATGTCAACGGATTTTACACCGGGGAATTCTAAAAGGGCCTTTTTGATGCCGCTCATGCAGCCACCACACTTGATGTTTTCGACAAAAATTTCTAAGGTTTCCATGGTATTCTTTGATTTGTGTAATCAAAGGTAAGCAAGCCATGTATCTTAATACGTGACGAAAGTCATATCCCTACAAGATGGCCTTTAGCTTTTCTTTCACGCCCTTTTTTAGACGATAGGTAATTAAACGCTTATCCTCCGTCGAGGCTGTGCGCTCAATCGCGTTTTTGATGTTGTAGTAGAAGGCCAACTTCTCATTGACCTGTTTAATGGTCATAAATCGAATTCGCCGCTGGTTTTCCTGTGACTTAGTTCCGCATTCCAGGATCTCATTGAGTTCGTTGGTGGGAATGCATTCATCACCAGCCGTCAATAGCGCTTGCAGTAACTTGCGTTCCAAGGCATCAAATGTCGGCTCAAGTTTACGTTTTTTGATATAGATCCCGTATACCAAAGCGACTAATACCAACAGAGAAATTCCAATGAGGTAATAGGACGTATAGTCAACCTCGTAAAACTTACCTAGGTATTTGGATTTTTTCAGTAAGGCCAAGACCGGTACTGAGGCAATCGGGCCACGGTGGGCAAAATGATAGTATTTGATTGTATCGCCACTGATGTAATGGTCTCCGCCAACTTCAAAATAGGTGGCATTATCTTTGTACTCGTAGACTTCATTTTTGATTGGATCGATGATGTAAAGTCGGTCACGTGCCATCTGGACAAAATGTGTTCCATTCCAAAAAATAGTCCGATGTTCCTCCAATGGGATTTTTGGGGAAATGTTGCCAAGAACCTCCCAGGTTTTGGTTTTGAAATTAAAGCGTTGGAATTCCTTGGGATACTCAATTTTCTCATCTTCCAAGAAATTTTTATGGTTGGATCCCCCCGAGTAATACATATCATCCGTCGCCGAATAGCCCTGGAATCCATCTGAAATCATCGCAGGCCCTAAATTTTTAGGTCTTAAGATTTCCCATTCCTTCGTTGTTTTATCGTCAAAGTAAGTTATGTGTCTGTTGTAGGACCAGAATCCTTCTCCTCCGATGGAATAGAGGACATCGTTTCGATAGAAGCGTATCGCACTAAAGTTGTACCCACTGTGCATGGTACGATCTACACGTTTTAAGCTGTGTGTGATTGTGTCAAAATCAAATACGATCCCATTGCCTTGAAAAACAAAGCGGATTTTATGATCCGGTCGATAGAAATAATCTGCCCGACTCGATTTTTGTACTAATTCTTGCAAATCCTGTTCTTCCAACAAAATAGGTCCTTTGGAAACCCAATTGTCCGCACTGATCTCTTGTTCGATTTGGCGTGTTTCTACATGAATGCGTTGGCGTAAATTCGTATGTGGAGGTAGCCAATCGATGAAATAATCGATGGAATAGTTAGTAAACGGTAAGCATACGAATGCTAAAAGAAAAAAGATTCGAAATTGTCTCAACGCTGAAATCGATTTGAAATACAAAAATATAAAAATCACCGCATTAATGTCGTCAGTGCGTTTATGAAATTATAACAATAACGCGAATAACAGATTTGTAAACGGAATTATCAGGTATTAGAAAGTATTTTGTTGTAATACTATTCTACTGGCTTTATGAAATTTCAAATTGGATTATTTTTCAGCTTGCTTGTTTGTCTGCATCAAGAAGGTCTTGCTCAAGACATTCGCGTAAAATCGGTTCAAAAAAACGTCTTAAGTTTTGATCCCAGCACGAACACGCTGCTCAATGAGCTCGGTATAAAAGACCGTTTTCATGTGTCTCGTTACCATGAATATGCCGACTTTACCGGCGATGGTAAAAAGGACTTTTTCATCAATTATGCTGGTAATCCAGAAAAGGCGTACATGAGCGCCGTATTTGTTCAAAAAACCATCAATGGTAAAATACAATGGGTGGAAGATGTCAATTATCGCGTCAAACAGAATTCCGAGTTTGGATTTGTGACGGGCTTGTCGGCCGACTTTAATAGCGACGGTAAACGGGATATTTATCAGTACACATTAAATTACCATGGAAGACCGGGTTTTCAGCCCAGTATTTACAAAGGCGGTAAAAATAATACCCCAGACAACTTCCTTTTAAATACGGGAAAAGGTTTTTCTTTGGTAACGGGTGATGATTATTTTCGAGGGGATTCTACAAATGGTGATTACCTAAATCAAAAAGAACCGATTCTTTTGGATGTTGACCAGGATGGTATTCCTAATATCTTATTTGGTCATGTGGGAGGACAATTTGGCAATGATGTTTACCAGCGCCAAGCAGGAAAATTTGACCTGTTTTATTCATATGAATTCGATTCCAATAATCGCTGGAAACGCGAAATATTGTTTCCTAATGCAAATCCAATCAATTTTTGTTGTGACCATTTAGAAGCGTCCCCTTATCGTGGTGGAGTAGTAAATGGAAAGGATTATTACTTTCTAATGCATTATGAACAGGTCTGGGATGACGTAGCGAAAAAGCTTCTCCCATTCACAACTTGGAATGTGCCAACTGGCCAATATGTTGTCCAAAATTATCAGATCAGAAAAGTAGATTTACATAAGGGATTCGATGTTAACAATTCTCAAGATTTTGGAAACTTGAAAATGGAATTTCCGTATGTTATCGCAAGTGACTGGAGTACACATTTTGTTGATTTAGATTTAGACGGGAATCTTGAAATGATTGTTCAAGAATCCGTGAATAATGGTTCAAACGTAAGCAAACCCACCAAAATTGCAATCTACAATTTAAATGGAGATGAAATTTCCGCCCAATGGTTTGATAATCGACTCAATTACGACAATACCACATCTCATCCGAATGGAATTCATTTGGTCGACGTGAACAATGATGGATTAATTGATATCGTCCCGCAAAACGGATGGTATGAGAAGAAAAATGACCAATGGGGTTATTTCATTTTTATAAACAATGGGAAGAAAATGGTGAAACGTTCGGTCGTTTTTCCAACTGCGGATCAATCCAGTAATTTCTTCGATCAAGGAGGGAATTGGAAAGGGTTTAAATTGCCGGTCGATTTCAATGAAGACGGCGTTTATGAAATCATGCACATTCGCATGGATGAGAATATAGATATCGTAGAATTAAACCTCAGTGATCTTGATAAAGATGGCATCTTGGATGACGTTGATAATTGCCCCAAATCTTATAACCCAGATCAAGCGGATACCGACAAAGATGGCGTAGGGGACGTATGTGATGTTCTTAATTCCTATTTGATCAACCCAATTAAATTAAAGAGTTCTGAGACTGTGGATATTTATGCCATTAAGAATCCATTTGGTGTAGAAAATGACAACTTTCGCCTGGTGAATGGTCTCGAAGAATTTCATCCTCCTTTCGACCGAGGGACAATTCCACTGGATTTTAATCAAGACGGGAAAATGGATATCATTCATTCGAGTACGTACATCAACGGCATAAATTCACCCATCGCCATGGGACATTTATCCGTCCCCATCTATTTTAAAAACAAAGGCAATTTTAACTTTGAGGTATATCGTAATCCGAATTACCTCGATTATTCCATCATGCACGCCATTCAGAATTACGAGTTGGTCGACGTCAATAAAGATGGCAAATTAGAAATTTTCACCGGCGGTGAGCATTACCATTCTGAAAATGAAGGACCGGAAAATTATAAGAATTTACAATTTTGGTTAGATAAAAATAACAATCATCGTGTAGGTGTTGATTACAGCAAATCCGAATTTAAGTTGAACCGTTATTATTCCATGAACGATCAAACTTACCTCGTCGACGAAGTCAATAAAATCGACATATCGGCTGAACGAGCGAAGGATCCAAGTAACATTTTTGATTCCATTCAGTCGATCGGAACGGGGGACATAGACAAAGATGGCGATGTGGATTTGGTACAAATGTCGCAGTCGACGAATGGTTGGTATTTTTCAGTGATGATTAATGACGGTAAAGGGAATTTTACGTTGACTAAAACGAAGACCGACATCATGTTTGCTGAGGGGCGTTTGATTTTAGACGACCTGAATCAAGATGGCAAAATGGAATTAATGGGTATAGGGAAAAAGGATGGGACCAAAACATTTTACACCTATGTCTTTGATAATTTGGGAGGAACAAGTTTTGATTTCAAAAATCCGAAGCAATTCGATTTGATTTATGAGGCGAAAGATCCCATCAATCCCGGGAATCAAAGTATGCGAACATACAAGAAACAAGATTTGGATGGGGATGGCAACCCGGAGTTTATTTGTTACATGACCAATCAGTACTCCGGACTAGGGAGTTTGGACTTCCAGCCATCGAAATTAGCCCTGATCGAACCCCATAATCAAGTGGTCATTTATACCAACACCCAAGGGGTTATAAGTAATACAACAGCGAAATTCATGCCGGATCAGAAGAATTTAGGAAAATGGTTTAGCAATGAGAGTGGCATGTATTTTATCGATTTAGATGCTGATGGCAATTTAGATTTAGTGCCCTATGTAAATACGCTTGAGCCCAAATATTTATGGAATGCTTCGGCTGATTTTCAATATTTTAGCTTCAATCCTGCGAGTAAAACATTTGAATTTAAATCCAAGCCGAATTATATATCGCTATTTACCACGGCCGATAAAAATTATGGTCCATTGGCAACAAATTTAGGCCGATATGCCTATGATTATGCGGATTTAGATGGTGATGGGGCATTAGAAGTCATTCAGCCTTCGGTCAAATTGGACTTAGATCCGAATGTCAAAGGCAATGAAAACTACCTGTTGGTCATTAAGGATAAATCCTTGGATAAACGCCCGGATGATGATGGGGACGGGGTGAAAAATGCCCTAGATAAATGTCCGAATACCGCGGCAGGAGCGAAAATAGATGCGAGTGGTTGTGAGCTAGTATTAGCAACATCGAAGGAAGATGTGAGCCTACTGATTTCGCCAAATCCATTTGAACAAACAATTAAAATCAACTATCCTGCGGATTTCGGGGCTCTCGTATCAGCAGAGTTGACCGATGCGAAAGGTGCTGTGGCATGGAAAAAATCGCAAGTTGCCAACGAGGAACAAGTGGACTTGTCTTTCCTCTCTGCTGGAAACTATTTCATGAAGATATTGTCATTGACAACAGGGAAATCTTGGGTAATTAAATTGACTAAAAGTATACATTAATGAAAAACATTGCATTTGCACTGATCGGATTAAGTTTAATAGCGTGTAGCAAAGAAATATTAAGCCATAAGCTTACAACAGATGCGAGTCCGATGAATGCTGGCACTGTGAGTCCGCTGACGAATTCGTATGAGCATGGCCAACAAGTCACATTAACGGCAACGCCCATCGGGGAGTACCTGTTTAAGGAGTGGAAGGGGAGTGTGACGGGTTCAACGAATCCCGCGAATGTGGTGATGGATGCCGACAAGCAAGTCACGGGCGTTTTTGAGAAGCGGCAATATCCCTTGACCTTGACGATTGAAGGGAATGGAACGGTGAAAGAAGAAGTGATTGCGGTCGCTTCCCAAGCGCAATATCCTTCGGGAACGACGGTTAAGTTGACGGCCAAAGCAAATCCCGGCGCTACCTTTAGCGAATGGAAAGGAGATAAAACATGTACGGATTCTGTTTTGACTACTATTATTTCTAAGCCAACGGCCTTAACCGCAAGGTTTATTGACAAGCCTTTGGTTCCCGCTATTAATACAGAATTATTCCGCGAATTGAATTGGAACGATCATGCGGCAGGAAAGAATTCCCCCTACGATTTTAATGGGGATCAAATTCCCGATATTATTTCCTACCGTCGAGTAACAGAGAAATCTGTTTTGCCAGCCATCTTTGAGATAAAAGATTATACGGGTGCGAATATATTTTCATTCGATTTAAAGGCCTTCAAGCCAGCCGTACGTGATTCGCTCCAACATATTATGGTGGACTACCAAGATTTAAATAATGATGGATATTATGATTTCGGGTTATCCTACATGGGAGAATGGTGGACGGGCCAACCAGGTACTCCGGGAAGTTCGGCTAATTACATCGGTAATAACATCTATCTTTTGTTGTCCAAAGGTAAACTTCAGTATGATGTAGTCGAAATATTGGATGAACCCAATAAACCTTTGTCTTTCAATATTTCTGTTTTTGATTGGGATTTTGATGGGAAACAGGATGTGCTTTTGTCGGATTATAACCGCGGAGACTATTTGAAAAATTTAGGCAATAATCGTTTTGAAAGGCGCAAATTAGGTAGCCCTTTGTTCAATCAATCAGTTGCCAATAAACTGGATTTTGATGGAGACGGAATTTTGGATTATATCAACCTCTATGTAAATCAAATTGATGAAAATGGAAATTATACGTCCAAAGACATGTCACAAACACTAAGTGTAATGACTAGCAAAGGGGTTAGCAATTTTCCAGTTGTTGGTAAAACCTTAAAAAAATACATTTATTTAAACGGAGAAATTATTTCCGTGGAGCGCATAGCCATGGTCGATGGGGATGGAGACGGAGATAAAGATCTTATTGTAGGAAGCGTTGAAGTTAATCCAAATACTCCTTGGTATTATTTGCAAGAGTATTTTGAGAATACCGGTAAGCAATTTGAATATCGACCAAACTACATTGAAATTGATGAAAGCCTTATCGGTGAACTACAAGTCTGGTCTGCTGATATAGACAAAGATGGTGATATGGATTTGTTCTACCCTACCTATCGGAAAAGCCAGTTGGGCAGACCGCGTGGCGACTATTTCTGGTGGGAGAATACGAAAAAGGGATTTAAGATTAACAAGAACTTTTATTTAAAATATTAACTTGGGATTGATTCGTACTATTTCATCCCATGAACAAACGCCAATTCCTTAAATCCTCAATCGGCCTTGGTCTTGCACCCTCGCTGGCTCAGATACTCGTTCAACCCGCTGCGGCGGAGGATGAGGTGTTTTGGGCGCAAGTTCGAAAAGCCTATCGCTTAAAGCCGGATTACATCAACCTGGAAAATGGCTATTACAATATATTGCCGGAAGAAACGCTTGAAAAGCACCTGAAGCATATTCGGGAAGTGAATTATCAAGGGGCATATTACATGCGCACGACGCAGTTTCCGGACCGGAAAGCGATGAGTAAGCTCGTAGCTGATGTCGTGCATTGCTCCCCGGATGACCTCATTTTAACCCGAAATACCACCGAATCGCTCGACATGATTATCGGAGGATATCCTTGGCAAGCCGGGGATGAGGCGGTTTTTGCGATTCAGGATTATGGTGCGATGCAGGATATGTTTGCGCAGGTGGCTCGTCGACATGGCGTGGTGCTCAAAAAGGTTTCTATTCCTTTGCATCCCGCCGACGATGCGGAGATTGTGAATCTGTATGCGCATGCTATTACGCCGAAAACCAAACTGCTGATGGTTTGCCACATGGTCAATGTCACCGGCCAAATTCTTCCCATTCAAAAGATTTGCGACATGGCGCATGCCAAAGGTGTCGAGGTGATGGTCGATGGCGCTCATGCGGTGGCTCATATTCAATTCAATCTCCCCGATTTACATTGCGATTATTACGGAGCCAGTCTCCACAAATGGTTGGCCGTCCCGCTAGGCGTGGGGATGTTATACGTGAAACCCGAGCATGTTAAAAAGATTTGGCCTGTTTTTGCCGAAAACGAACAAGCCGCAAAAGGCATTGAACGCCTGAATCACCTCGGAACCAATCCGGTCCATGCGCATTTGGCGATTCAGGATGCGGTGGATATTTACCGCCAACTGGGTCCTGCGCGAAAGGAAGCGCGTTTGCGTTATCTCCAACAATACTGGACGGAACAGGTTCGGAATATTCCCGGAATCCATGTGAATACTCCAGCAGATCCGAAGCGCCACGGAGCGATTGCTAACGTGGGCATTGCCCGATTAAAACCCGCTGAATTAGCCAAGCGCCTTTTGGAGGAATTTAAGATTTATACGGTTGCTATTGATAGCCATGGGGTACAGGGCTGCCGGATTACCCCGAATGTTTTCACAAGTACCGCTGAGTTAGACCAATTGGTTCGTGCATTAAAGGCTTTGGTCTAAAAAAAGCCCGCTTTCGGCGGGCTTCTCGTTAAAAGACTTGATTGACGGTGACAATTAAGGATGGTACCGCAGGCCGCGCGGGGGTACTCGTCGCTGGTGTGTAGGCTAAATAAACCTGTGGGTTGCTGACACTCCACATCAACTCAACTTGATCTCCTGCCGCGAGGTTTTGAAAGAAATTCCAAGCAGCTACAATAGCTGCGGTATTTACACCTCCTGATATGATGAGATCTGTCGCAGACGCCGGAACATCTTGCCCATTTTTTCGTAACCAAACTTTCACGGTTTGTACCGCAGTTCCTGCATTTCGGTTGATCTGAGCTGAAAATTGAATGTTGTAAACGCCTGCATT
The DNA here is from genome assembly GCA_041191865.1 of Bacteroidota bacterium. Classification (GTDB taxonomy): domain Bacteria; phylum Bacteroidota; class Bacteroidia; order Cytophagales; family Spirosomataceae; genus Aquirufa. The sequence goes on along the minus strand of JBEEOB010000076.1, from coordinate 2,177 downwards.
TGTTACACGCATTTGTGAGTTGTTTTGTATTGTCACATTGGAAGCAAAATCCGTATTGCTAAGATTCATCGCAAAAGCCGAATCTGCCGCCGCAGCGATTTGATTGCTTAGGTCATAGAAACTTCCATAGGCAGCTGTGCTGAAGGCTCCTGTTCCATTGCCTCGAAGGAGACCTGTGATGCTGCTTACGCCCGTTCCGCCATTGGCTACTCCAATGTTTCCGGTTAATTTACTGGCTTGCATGGAAACAATTTTAGCATCGGTCACATTCGCATCTACGATTTTACTCGTGGTGACGGTACTGTCGGCTAATGCGGCAAACTTTACCGAATTGGCTGCCAAGCGGGGCGCAGTTGCAGTGCCTGTTAAATCACCTGCTAATTGAATTTTTCCTGCTGTTGTTGTCGTAGCGTCTACCGTGGTTTGGGCGTCAATGTAAGTTTTGACAGCTCGCTGTGTAGGATACAAGGTATCGCTGGGTGCAGTGGCTCCTAAGTTGGTTGCCGTACTGCGATTCGCGCTATTTTCTTTCAGTGCTAAACCTGGAACGCTGGGTGAAGTAGCTGTACCGGATAAGTCTCCGGCCAATTGGATTTTACCCAATAGATTAGTCGTTGCGTTCGGGGTTGTTTGCGCATCGATGTAAGTTTTTACGGCCTTTTGGGAAGGGTAAAGTTCGTCACTCGGTGCCGCAGCACCTAAGTTGGCCGCCACGGCCTTATTCGCCAAATTTTCCTTTAATGCCAAAGCTGGTACGGTCGGCGCGGAGGCGGTTCCCGACAAATCGCCGGCCAACTGAACTTTCCCTTGGATCAAGGTTGTTGCTTCGGGTGTTGTTTGTGCGTCTACGTAAGTCTTAACCGCATTTTGGGTAGGATAAAGGGTTGTACTGTTGCCTAAGGTCAAATTGTCTGACTTGTTCGCCAGGTTTTCCTTTAATGCCAAAGCGGGTACGGTGGGAGCGGAGGCGGTTCCGGCTAGATCACCTGCCAACTGAACTTTCCCTTGGATCAAGGTCGTTGCTTCTGGGGTAGTTTGTGCGTCGATGTATGTTTTTACCGCTTTTTGGGTGGGGAATAACACATCGCTGGGATTCGTTGAACCTAAATTTGCAGCGGTGCTTTTATTGGCCGTGTTCTCTTTTGTTACCAAAGCAGGTACAGTAGGAGCGAAGAATGTTCCGGATAAATCTCCTGCCAAAATAAGTTTACCTGCAATGCTCGTGGTGGCATTCGGTGTTGTTTGTGCATCCACATAAGCTTTCACGGCGCGTTGACTTGGATAAAGCCCATCCCTTGCATTTGCACCACCTAGGTTAGTATCTGGCGATTTGTTTTGCAGCCTTTCGTAGGTGAAATTCAAATTCGTGATGACCCCATTTACCTCGTTGGCCTGCGTGACTAATTGGTCTAAACGACGATTTTGGACATCGTTCATGACATTGATGTCGGTGATCGATTGATTGATTACAGCTACCTGCGAGGAGGTTTGTAAATTGGTCGATTGGATTCCTTGAATATCCTGTTTGTTTTTGAGGATATCGGCTTTTATCGGGTCTAGATCCTTTTTGGATACCACTTGGATATCATCGGTAAATTGAGATAATTTCGTCGGTGCCGAACGCACATTTTGGTAGTCAACACTTTCCGCATAAAGGGCATAAGCTGAATAATTCAGGGTTTGCGTGCTTACCTGCGTATATGTTTTGCCTTGGTCAAAGCTCACGTCCACTTTCAGTTTCTTAGGATTTGCATCCCAGATGACGGCATCAAATTTACTGTATTTGCCCGTTGTACTCATGCTTTGAGTGGCACTTGTATTTCCGGTTCCGATGTTCACGTTGACCAAGCCATAGGCATCCGTCTTCGTGCATTGTACTTCTTGGTAATCTAATTGGCCATTTTTGTCTTGCAAACTGAATTTGATGCACACGTCACTCGATCCATATGGCAAGTTGGAAATCGTATTTCCCGGAACATCCAAGGGGTTCGGGTTGAGGATGACGGCTTGGTAATTTAAACTTTTGGTTTGTGCCAAACTGCTAAATGCGAGCAAAGACACCAATGCGATGCGTATATAGGTCAACATAGGAATGCTTATGGATTGATTTTAACGCCCAACGAAAAGCTTGTTGGGATAATGCGTAAATGATTCACCGGATAATCTGGTTCTTTGAC
>JBEEOB010000075.1:0-18159 GCA_041191865.1 Bacteroidota bacterium | reverse complement strand
TTGGCAAATAAATAGTAATTTCACGAAATTAAAATTTTTACTAAATGAATATTCACGAATACCAAGCAAAAGAAATTCTAAAAGGCTACGGGGTAAGAATTCAAGAAGGAATTGTTATTGACAAAATCGAAGATTCGATTTCAGCAGCTGAAGCGTTAAAAGCACAAACAGGTACTGGTTGGTTTGTAGTAAAAGCACAAATTCACGCTGGTGGTCGCGGAAAAGGAGGAGGAGTGAAGTTGGCGAAGAGTTTAGATGAAGTAAAAGAGCGTGTATCCCAAATTCTTGGAATGCAGTTGATTACGCACCAAACAGGTCCTGAAGGAAAGAAAGTTAACAAGGTGTTGATCAGTGAAGACGTGTATTATCCAGGTGATTCAGAACCGAAGGAATACTATATTTCTATTTTATTAGATCGTGGTCGTGCTTGTAATGTAATTATGGCATCTACGGAAGGTGGAATGGATATCGAAGAGGTAGCAGAACATTCGCCTGAAAAAATCATTAAAGAGTGGATTGACCCGCGTGTTGGTTTACAAGACTTTCAAGCGCGCAAGGTAGCTTTCTTATTAGGTTTAAGTGGCCAGGCTTTTAAAGAGATGGTTAAATTCATTCAATCGCTTTATCGCGCCTACGTGGAAACAGACTCATCCATGTTTGAAATCAATCCTGTGTTGAAAACTTCGGATGATAAAATATTAGCTGTTGATGCGAAAGTTAATTTGGATGATAATGCTTTGTATCGTCACAAAGATTTAGCTGTATTGCGTGATATCGAAGAAGAAGATCCTTTGGAAGTAGAAGCATCAGAGAACGATTTAAACTATGTTAAACTTGACGGAAATGTGGGTTGCATGGTCAATGGTGCTGGTTTAGCTATGGCTACCATGGACATTATTAAATTGTCTGGTGGAGATCCCGCTAACTTTTTAGACGTAGGAGGTGGAGCTAATGCGAAAACAGTAGAAGCTGGTTTTCGTATTATTTTGCAAGATCCTAATGTGAAGGCTATCTTAATTAATATTTTTGGTGGCATCGTTCGTTGTGATCGTGTAGCTAATGGTGTTGTAGAAGCATACAAAAATATTGGTGAAATCAATATTCCTATTATTGTTCGTTTACAAGGAACTAATGCAGAAGAAGGAGCGGCTATCATTAATAATTCAGGCTTGAAAGTATTCTCAGCTGTTTTATTAAAAGATGCTGCAAGATTAGTTTCAGAAGTTTTAAAGTAATTCCGGATGAAAATCATATGTGTTGGTAGAAATTATGTGGATCATATCAAAGAGCTGTCAAATGATAGACCTACTGATCCCGTAATTTTTATCAAACCGGATACAGCCTTATTAGATAATAATCAGGCTTTTTATTACCCTTCCTTTTCTAAAGATGTACATTATGAACTTGAACTTGTTTTTAGAATAGGTAAAGTTGGTAAAAATATCGAAGCGAAATTTGCTCACAAATATGTGGATGCTATTGGCTTAGGTATTGACTTTACTGCACGTGATGTACAGAGTAGATTAAAGGAGAAAGGTCTTCCATGGGAAAAAGCGAAAGCATTTAATGGTTCAGCTTTTGTTTCAGCTATGCGTCCAATTACTGAAAACCTTTTGACATCTTGTATTGGGTTTGAACTTCAAAAGAATGGTTCTGTCGTTCAAGTGGGAAATTCTGATTTGATGATTTGGAACATTGCTTCTTTAATTGAAGATATTTCACAATATTTTACCCTTAAAACGGGTGATTACATCTTTACCGGTACTCCAGCAGGGGTAGGACCTGTGGCTATCGGTGATGTTTTAAGTGGTTTTCTTCAAGGAGATAAATTATTCGATTTAGCTATTAAATAATATGGATTTAACAATTGGTCAACTTTCTCCAATAACTGAGTTTCAAGACTCTACAGGAAAATCGTTTAGTTTACTTGGCAAAAAAACGGTCCTATATTTTTATCCTAAGGATAATACGCCCGGTTGCACGGCTCAAGCATGTAATTTAAATGAGAATTTAGATGCTTTGGCAGCCAAAGGATTTCAAGTAGCTGGTGTAAGTGTTGATTCGGCTAAGTCACATGATAAATTTATTACCAAATATCAATTAAAATTTCCTCTGATTGCGGATGAATCGCATGAAATTGTAGAAGCTTTTGGTGTTTGGGTTGAAAAATCTATGTACGGCAAGTCGTATATGGGAATAGCTCGGACAACTTTTGTGTTCGACGAAAACGGAATTATTACTGACATTATCACGAAGGTGGATACAAAAAATCATACAGAACAAATCCACTGATCGAATTACTATGCAAACAACTGAATTACAAAAAGTCGCTTCCCAGGTACGCCGGGATATTTTACGCCAAGTTCATGGATGTCAATCAGGTCACCCAGGGGGCTCATTAGGATGTACAGATTTATTGGTTGAATTATATTTCAATTCAATGAATTTGAAATCGGATGCCACAGGAAAAGTTGAATTTCACATGGACGGTTTGAATGAGGATGTATTCTTCTTATCAAACGGGCATATTTCTCCGTTGTTATACAGTGTTTTAGCACGTCGCGGATATTTTCCAGTAGCAGAACTAGCTAGTTTTCGTAAACTAAATACACGTTTACAAGGACACCCTACGCCACATGAGCATTTGGAAGGTATTCGTATTGCATCAGGATCATTGGGACAGGGTCTTAGTGTAGCTATTGGTGTTGCACAGGCTAAGAAACTAAATGGTGATCCATCTACCGTATATTGCCTGATGGGTGATGGTGAGCAAAATGAGGGTCAAGTATGGGAAGCTGCTATGTATGCTCCGCACCATAACGTCAATAATTTAATTGCTTTTATCGATGAGAATGGCCAACAAATTGATGGTCCGACCGAGAAAGTAATGAACAACTTAGATCTTGAAGCAAAATATAAAGCATTTGGTTGGCAAGTATTACGTGTTGACGGCAATGACATGGCGGCCTTGACAGCAATCATACAAAAAGCTAAAAGTCTTTTTATGAATAATAAACCAGTTATGGTCATTATGAAGACAGAGATGGGAGCAGGAGTAGACTTTATGATGCACAGTCACAAATGGCATGGTGTCGCACCGAATGATGAGCAATTAGATGCTGCATTAGGTCAATTAGAAGAAACATTGGGAGATTATTAATACATAGAAATGGCATTATTTACCTACGAAACAAAAAAAGATACACGTTCTGGCTTTGGTGCTGGAATGGAATATTTAAGTGTTAACAACCCCAAAGTTGTTGCTTTATGTGCTGATTTGATTGGCTCATTAAAGTTAGAGGCATTTATTAAGAATTCGCCTGAGCGTTTTTTCCAAACAGGTATTGCAGAAGCTAATATGATTGGACTTGCAGCTGGTTTATCCATTGGTGGATACGTACCCTTTGCAACGACATTTGCCAACTTTGGTACAGGTCGCGTTTATGATCAAATTCGTCAATCCGTAGCCTATTCAGGTAAAAACGTTAAGATAGCATGTTCACATGCTGGATTAACACTTGGAGAAGATGGCGCTACCCATCAAATTTTGGAAGACATTGGATTGATGAAAATGCTTCCTGGTATGGTTGTCATTAATCCATGTGATTATAACCAAACAAAAGCGGCAACCATCGCCGCAGCGGCATTCGATGGGCCTGTTTACTTACGTTTTGGAAGACCAGTTGTCCCTGTGTTTACCCCAGAAAATCAAGTATTTGAAATAGGTAAAGCATTGCACTTGATTGAAGGATCCGATGTAAGTATATTTGCAACTGGGCATTTAGTTTGGGAAGCTATTATTGCTGCTGAAATATTATTAGAAAAAGGTATTCATGCAGAGGTTATTAATATTCATACAATTAAGCCTCTCGATACCAAAGCAATTCATGACTCTGTTGCCAAAACTGGTTGTTTAGTGTCCGCTGAAGAGCACCAAATTAATGGTGGCTTAGGGGATTCAATTGCACAGTATTTGGCTTTGAATATGCCCACTCCACAAGAATTTGTCGGTGTTAATGATTCCTTCGGTGAATCAGGAAAACCAGCCGATTTGATGGAGAAATACGGATTAAATGCTCAATCGATTGTTGACAAAGCGATGAAAGTCATTGCACGTAAAAAGGCATAATTAGAAAGGATATCCTATTCCTATATTAAATTCAATTGGGTTCTCTCCACTACTCCAGGTAGTTTTGGAGAGGACCCATTTTTCATTAGCAACATTGGCAGGATTTATTGCTTTGGTAGCTAAATCCAATCGCAAGAGAAAGTAATCAAAGTCCCAACGAACACCAAATCCGGTGCCTACAGCAATTTCGCTTAAAAAAGTTTCTGAATTAAAATTGCCAACTAAACTTGTTTGGCCATGATTAATATTCCAAATATTTCCTGCGTCTATAAATAATGCACCATTAATTTTACCTAAAAATTGAACGATAGGAAAGCGGTATTCTAGAGAAGACTCTAATATCATACTTCCTGGTTGTTCAATTAAATTATTGATGGTGTTATAACCACCTGGACCCAATCTACGAGGTTTCCACGCTCGAATACTGCCTGGGCCTCCTATAAAAAAGTTTTTCTCATACGGTAATTGAAATCCATTTTCAGCTCCATAGGCATAGGCTAATCCTGCATTAACTTTAAATGCTAGTTGGCTTTTCGAATGCTTACCTACTAATAGATATTTACGGTAATCTATGTTCATACGCAAGTATCGATAGAACTGAATTTCTTGATTACTTTTTAATAGGTCTTCAATAAAATTCAGCTTTTTGTTTCCTAGTAGATTTAAACTAGTTCCTCCAGATTCTAAATTTATTAAAAGCGAATTTCCCGTATTAAGTTTATTTGATGGCAAAAATGAGCGATAGTTATATTGGAAATTAATGCTAGAAACAAAGCTTGGATTGAAACTGCGATATAAATTATTTCCCTTTAAACGAAGTTCCTCCAAATAAGCTATAAAGGCATCTGCAGTCGGGGAGGTCGGATAATTCGTATTTAATAAATTTAAATCGACGAGTGATAATTGAAAATATTGATTACTAGATTTTTTCCAATTATAGCGTTGGAATAATTTAATGTTTGTTCGTATATATTCAGGTCGATCGATATAATCATATCCAATTCCAATTTGTGTTTGTGAAGCGGTAAGTGTTTGCTTCCAAGCATCAAATTGTTTTGGGATAAACAAGGATGGGAGGTTTAGCGTGGTGCTTAGATTTAATTCGAGATTTTTTCTTGTAGTCTCGGTATTGATGAATCCCGTTTGGGCTTCAAAACCAATTCTCCCTGTAAAATCCAAGTAATCTAAATAGGAAAAAACTTGGCGTACTTTTAATGAATTTGTTAGAAAAGGACCTGGTATTCCTCTAAAAATACTACCACCAAGTTCAGAAGAAAAGGTGTATTTATTATTTCTGACAAGTTCTATTTTGGGATATACTTTAGTTGCTGTAGTATCAAATGTCAAATTAACTGTTTTGAACTGATCAGTCGAATAGATATTCAATAGACTTTGGTTCGCTTTTTCCAAGGAATAAATATCTCCTTCTTTAAAATTAATTATACGTTTTAGTTGTGTGGAGTTAATCGATCTTTTTACCCAGGTTTGAGCTTCATTTTCAGGGTTCATCGAAGCCTCATCAATTTTCAAAGAACCAAATCGAAAAATTCGATCATAAGATCTTGATGAATTGATTATATAATTCGTTGCAGGTATTTTATAAATCAATCCGACCTTTTGTAAGCTAGTATCTCGCAAATCATTTAAATAAATCCCAACAATTTCCTGGGAGAAATAAAAGTATCCGCGATTTCTAAAGTAAGAAGTAATTGCAGCCTTTTGAAGGCTAATGGCATCAATTGATAAGGGTTTGTCCTTTTTAATTTGGCTAGAAAATTGCATGTAATCCTTTAAGGATAATGCCAATTGTGGATTATCGATCAATAATGAATCTTTCAATGAAAATTGACTTTGAGCTCCCTCGCTAATTTCAATTTTGACATACTTAAAGATTGAATCACCCTTTATTATTAGATTAACATGACTTGATAAAAATCCTGTTCTACGATAGTAGGAAAGAATATTCGATTTAATTGAATTAAGTGTTGCCGTATCAATTTGTGAAGGACTCCGTTTAAAAAATTGAATAGACGCTTGCTTAATGCCTAATGAATCTTTTTTGTGTCGTTTTTGTGATAAAAAAGAATTTAGTCGAATAAACCAGAAAGACTTATTACTTTCTTTTAATCCACTTATATTTGCCTTGATTTCTTCGGTAGAGACTTTCTTATTTCCACTAATTGTTATTTTTTTGATGGTCGAAGGAGGTAATTTATACGATGTCAAGGGTTGACAGGCTTGGCAAATGAACCAAAGAAGAGTAATAAATACGGCAGGTACCTTTTTCACAATTTCTGAATGCTAACGAATAGACAAATAAAGTTAATTAATTCCCTACATTCTAAAAAAGGTCGAGTAGATAATCAATTATTTTTAGTGGAAGGGGAGAAGGCTGTATTAGAACTTACACAATCACCCTATCAAATAGAATTTATTGTTACAACTGATTTATTCGCAACAAAGTACGGAGAAGTTTTTTCGCGTATTGAATTGTATATAGAAAATGAAGCTCTTGTTCAGAAACTATCAACGCTCGTTAGTAATTCTTTCGGGTTTGCTGTCGTATCCATGTCACAGTTTCAAAGTAAGCTTCAATATTCGAATCAAATTACTATCGTACTAGACGGTATACGTGATCCAGGCAATTTGGGAACAATAATCAGAATTTGCGATTGGTACGGAATCAAACAAATCGTTCTCTCACAAGATTGCACAGATTTTTTCAATCCCAAAGTAATTGCAGCTTCGATGGGTTCATTTAGCCGGATTCAATTCGCATATGTTGAATTGAAGCGATTATTTGAAGAAAATAACAAACTACCTGTTTTGGGCGCCTTATTGAATGGAGAAGATATTCATAATGTGAAATTTCCTACTGCCTGTTTCCTCGTGTTTGGAAATGAATCAAACGGAATAAGGCCTGAAAATATCCCCTATATCAGCCAAAAAATAACAATTCCACGTTATGGGGAAGCAGAATCTTTAAATGTCGGTATCTCTACAGCAATCTTTTTAGATAACCTTCGGCGCGGTTAATCTTCTTTCTTTAAGTATGCTTCGATGTAATAATGCGCGACATATAAAATTGGCGTAAATAAAATTGCTATGAAAAATTTATACAGGTAATTATTCAGAGAAACATTAAACCACTGGGCTAATGTCCAATTGCCAAATAAGTAAAAGGCTACACCAATGACTAAGAAACTGTCGATTAATTGAGAAATTAAGGTAGATCCAGTTGCGCGCAACCAAATCATTTTACTACCTGTTTTCGCCTTGATTTTTTCGAATATCAAAGCATCCACAATTTGGCTAACCAAAAAAGCGATGAGGGATCCTGTGATAATTCCAAGACCTTGTCTAAATATTCGACTGAAGGCCTCGTTAATGTTAAAATTAGTCTCACCACGATTGGTCTCTAACCAAAAATCCGCAGGTACAAGTAAGGTTGCAACATAAATAATTATAAATGAGTAAGCGATAAATCCAGCCGTCGTAAATGAGATAAACCTGACGCCTTTCTTTCCAAAATAATCATTAATGATATCTGAAACGATAAAAACAATAGGCCAATTTAATGCACCTGCTGTTTGATTTAAATCCCAAAATGTTCCCCAACTCGTAGGTAAATGTAAAGGCGAAAATCCAAGACTTTTCTCTATACTAACAATTTTAACGCCAATAATCTCAGCAATTATAGCATTCGTTAGAAATATCCCAAATAGGAATATGAACAACTTTTGCTTGCGAGAAAATTGCTGGAATATCATATTCTGTGATTATCAAAATGGAGTGCAATTTTATCTAATGCAACGGTTAGTTGCTCAACATGCGGTAAGAAAACAATTCTAAAATGATCTTTTTCCTTGTAATTAAATCCTTGTCCTCCTACTACTAAGATTTTTTGCTCTTCCAACAGTGACATCACAAAATGGTTGTCATCCTCAAAATCAAATTGATTTAAATCGAATTTGGGAAATAGGTACAAAGCACCTTTAGGTTTAACGCAAGTGACACCAGGAATCGCATTTAATTTTTCTATGGCGAGATTCATTTGACGGGCTAAGCGGCCAGTAGGCAATACGAGGTCATTGATGGATTGATATCCACCTAATGCCGTTTGTATTCCTACTTGTGTGATAACATTCGCACACAAACGGGTACTAAATAAGAAATTTAAACCCTCAATGTAACTTTTCGCTTTATGTTTGGCACCTGTTAAGATCATCCAACCACCACGGAAACCAGCTGCGCGATAATTTTTGGATAAACCACCCATGGTACAAATTAGAATCTCATCACTTAATCCTGCGGCAGAATGATGTTCTACTCCATCAAACAAGATTTTGTCGTATATCTCATCGGCAAACAAGAGTAATTTATGCTTTTCGGCTAATTTTACGATATTGTCGATTGTTTCTTTGGTATATACGGCTCCTGTCGGATTATTTGGATTGATAATCACCAAGGCTTTAGTTTTGCTAGTTATTTTAGATTCAATATCTGCGATACTGGGATTCCAATCTTTATTTTCATCGCAAGTGTAATGAACTGCTTTTCCACCAGCTAGGCCAACAACCGTCGTCCATAAAGGGTAATCGGGAGAGGGGATAAGTACTTCATCGTCTGCGTTCAATAATGCGGTTAATACTAACGAAATCAATTCACTTACACCGTTTCCAATGTAAATGTCTTCAATCATGATATTTTTAACACCCTGATTTTGATAATATTGCATGACCGCCTTACGAGCCGCAAATAAGCCGCGGGAATCTACATAACCTTGTGCCTGACGAATATTAACAATAATATCGTGCACAATTTCATCCGGTGTTTCAAATCCGAAAGCAGCAGGGTTTCCAATATTCAACGAAGTGATTTTATAACCTTGATTTTGAAGAGCAATTGCCTTTTCGTAAACAGGGCCTCTAATCTCATATTTGAGATTATCTAAACGAGAACTTTTGTATATATCCATCTAATTGTAATAGAAATGTAAAAATAGTAATTTACTTTTGATTGTTACTTGGCCTTTCAAATGATTTTTACCAACTATACCTTCCTTTTTTGGGGTTTATTATTCGTAATTATTGTCCTTCAATATTTACGTTATCGACAAATTGCTAGTAAAAAGTTTTCTATATCTGGATTACTATTGATTAAAATAGTCATCCGATTATTAATTTTTGTATTGTTTTTAGTGACGTCAAAATCCATAATAAGCCAGACGGATAAAAGAGATCGTGTTTCTCAACAGGCCTTATTTGTCATAAAAACAACAAGCCCCCAAAACTTTAATTTGACAGAAGATGATCAAATTAATATGATTACTAGAGTACCAACAAATAAATATGATGCTATCGAAATAAGTTTATACAATCCATTGAATAAACAATTTTACCAATTTATTCCGCCGACCTCCGAAAAGACGTTTCTTCATATTTTATCTATAGAAAGGCCGTTAAAACACATATTGCAAAAGTCAGCAAAGTCTGAACTTTATAACATTCACCCCATTAATCGAATCGAATTTTATGAATATTCAAACGATAAATGGGTTTTAAATAAATCCAACCAAGATAATTTTAACCTATTTGAATTTTTAGGCCAGGAAAATAGGTCACTATCTCCTTTTTTGCTGCAATATTTCTTAATTTTGATTTTGATTTTGCTCTGTTTAGATATTGGAGTTAAATATCGAATACTTAAAATTTAGCTGTGTTTTCTACGTATTTCTATATCATTATACTCGTTTTTCAGTCTTTGTATGCTGAAAGTAATTACAGTTATAATCAAAAAATTAATGCAATTAACAGCCTCACTGCAACAAACAAGTATAAAGCGGCATATACAAATATTACTAAATTAGAACAACGCAGTATTTTTACCAATAATGATTTAGCCCGCATGAAACGCAATTTAGGTTTAAAAATAGGGTCAGAATCAAATGATTTAACGAAGGGGCCTAGAACCTTAAATGAGTATATAATTAAATCTCTTGCGCTCTATCATCAGAAAAATTTTACAAATTCGTTGGCATTTTGCAAAGAAATAATTGTCACAGAGCCAATCGTTGCAGATTCAATGATAAAAATATTTGAAATATTAGCTTATCAAGTTCCTAAAGAAAAAAATACAAGTTTTCTGAAAAGTCAAATAAGTTCAAACAATAATATACGCTTAAACGAAGCCATGAATTTGTTGGATTTAATGAAGCGCAAAGAAAAAACCTTATTTTAATTTAAATATTATGTCTCAGTCACCTTTAATATTTCCAGGTCAAAAGTCTTTTTATCAAGGAAAAGTTCGGGATGTTTATGCTTTTGGCAAATATCTTTTGATGATTACTTCGAATCGAATTTCAGCTTTTGATGTTGTATTACCTCGAGAAATACCCTATAAAGGTCAAGTTTTAAATCAAATAGCTGCTCATTTTTTGAAAGCAACATCGGATATCGTGCCTAATTGGTTATTGATTTCCCCTGCGCCCAATGCGGCATTTGGTCTTGCCTGCGAGCCTATACCCATAGAAATGGTTGTTCGAGGTTATTTGGTTGGTCATTTATGGCGAGAATATAAATCAGGGAAACGAGAAGTTTGTGGCGTACAGCTGCCTGAAGGATTAAAAGAAAATCAAAAGCTACCGAATCCCATCATAACACCTACAACGAAAGCAAGTGAAGGGCACGATGAAGATATTTCCATAAAAGAAATCTTGCGCCAAGGCATCGTCAATCCCGATGTTATGGCTGAATTGGAAGAGAAAACGTTTGCTTTGTTTGCTCGGGGACAACAAATGGCTGATGATAAAAATCTTATTTTGGTTGACACCAAATATGAATTTGGGTTCTATGAAGGTAAAATAATGTTGATGGATGAAATTCACACGCCTGATTCTTCGCGTTATTTTTATAAAGATTCTTACCAAAGCTTATTTGAAGCAGGAGAACCTCAAAAGCAATTGTCCAAAGAATTTGTGCGGGAATGGTTAATTGCAAATAATTTTCAGGGCAAAGAGGGTCAAACAGTTCCTACAATTACGGATGAATTTGTTAATCAAATCTCAGAAAGATATATTTTACTTTTTGAGGAAATTACAGGAAATAAATTCACCAAAGAAGCATTATCATCAAATTACGTTCAAGATATTTACAGTCAAATTTCATCTTTTATTTAATATGTCAACAAAGATTTACAAACTCGAACAGAATGAGAGCTATGCATTAATTGAATGGTTAGGCGATGGGTTAACCCAAGAAAATTACGAGGAGCTAGAATTAGCGGTTCGATTATTGTTTAAAAAAGAATACACAAATATGATTCTGAACATTTCTAAAATTCAGAATATAGATGGTTTTGGAGTTTCAGCTATCCGAAAAGCTACTAAAATATGTACAAATGAATTAGGTCTATTTGTAGTCGTTTCTAAAAATGATGATGTTGTTGATCGTCTCGACCAAGCTAAGATAGATAATCTAACCATTATGAACACAAATCAAGAAGGTGTAGATGCTATCTATTTGAACGATTTGGAAAATGATTTTGAAGATGAATCAGATGCCAATACCGATGAATATGGTATGGATGGCAGTGATTTGGGAGAAGACTACTAAAGAAAATAGGATTATTTTCAGAATAACTATATCGCAAAAGTGATATTGGTAAATTCAGTAGATTATTTTGCCGTAATTGATTTTAGCCAAATATATTTTTAGTTAAATTTGAAATATGTGCTTATTCTATTGAATATTCATTTAGATTAAGATAATTCTCAATTACATTTATTTTATTTTTTTGTTAGAATAATTATATAATAATATGAATAACATTGCTGGCGAAGGTCTTTACAGAAAAGAATTTGAACACGATGCATGCGGAATTGGTTTTGTAGCCAGCATGAAAGGGATTAAATCCCATCGTATCGTACAAGATTCTATTACGATGTTAATTCGTATGGATCATCGAGGTGCTTGTGGTTGTGATCCAAACTCTGGTGATGGTGCTGGAGTATTATTGCAAATTCCACATGAATTTCTTCTTGAGGAGTCTCGTAAACTTGGTTTTTCACTTCCCGCTCCCGGTCAATACGGAGTAGGGATGATATTTTTTCCTAACCAAGATTCTCTAATCAAAGAATGTAAAGAAGTCATTGAGCGTAAAGCAAAGAAATTAGGTTTGCGTTTAATTGGCTATCGAGTAGTTCCTGTAGATAATGGAGATATTCAAGGAGCTGATTCTGGGAAAACCGAACCTTCAATACAGCAATTATTCTTTGAGCGTCCTGAGACTTGTATCACTGAAATTGATTTTGAACGTAAATTATATGTATTCCGTCAATATGTTACACGTCTTTTAAATGAAACAATTCCTGCACTAGAGAATAAATTCTACTTTACATCTTTGTCAAGTCGTACCATCATTTACAAGGGTATGTTGACAACAATGCAAGTGCCGGGTTATTTTAAAGATTTGCACGAAGAAAATTTTACTTCTGCGTTAGCGATCGTTCATTCACGTTTCTCAACAAATACATTCCCCGAATGGAAATTAGCTCAACCATTCCGCTTTATCGCTCACAATGGGGAGATTAACACCGTAAAAGGTAACTCCTCTTGGATGCAAGCACAATCAGCCTTGTTTTCAAGTAAGTTCTTTACACAAGAAGAACTTGACATGATACTACCTGTTTGTAGTTTAGGTCAATCAGATTCAGCAATATTAGATAATGCAATTGAGTTATTGTACCTAAGTGGTCGTTCATTACCACATGTAATGATGATGTTAATTCCAGAAGCTTGGGATGGTAATGATAGCATGGCGGATTATAAACGTGAATTCTATGAATATCATGCAGCCATGATGGAACCATGGGATGGTCCTGCTAGTATATCATTTACGGATGGTAAAATGATTGGGGCTACATTGGATAGAAACGGACTTCGCCCTTCAAGATATTGGGTAACGAATGATGACCATGTCATCATGGCTTCTGAGGCCGGTGTATTGGATTTAGATCCTTCTACAATTGTCTCAAAAGGTCGCTTACAGCCAGGTAAAATGTTCGTAGTTGACATGGAACAAGGTCGTATAATTCCGGATGAGGAGTTAAAAGAGAAAATTTGTCAACAACAACCTTACGGGCAATGGTTACGAGAAAATAAAATTCGAGTTGAAGATTTACCTGAAGCGGGAAGTGAATACAGACAGCCAAAGGCTACTGAGTTAATTTCACGGCAGCAAATATTTGGTTTCTCCACAGAAGATATTCGTATCGTATTAACTCAAATGGCTGAAACGGGTAAAGAAGCACTGGGATCGATGGGTATTGATACACCATTGGCTGTTCTGTCCGATAAAGCACAACATTTATCTTCCTATTTTAAGCAATTATTTGCTCAAGTAACTAATCCTCCAATCGATCCGATTCGTGAGCGAATGGTAATGTCTTTACTAACTGATATCGGAGGTTTATCAAATTTATTAGAGGAAAGCCCTAGTCATTGCAAGCAGATTGAAATTCAACAGCCTGTGTTACGTAACAAGGAAGTTGAAAAGATTCGTTGGATTGATCATGAAAATTTCCAAACGAAATCGATTCACATGACTTTCAGGGCTTCAGAAGAGGCTGGTGTGATGAAAAAGGCACTTGAGCGTATTTGTCAATACGCAGAAGATGCTGTGGATGATGGGTATTCTATCATCTTATTAACTGACAGAGGTGTAGATTCATCGCATGCTCCAATTCCCTCATTATTAGCATTAGGTGCTGTTCATAATCATTTAATTCGAACAAAGAAACGGGCTAAAGTAGGCATTATCGTAGAAGCTGGTGATGTTTGGGAAACCCATCATTTCGCTACTTTAATAGGTTATGGCGCATCTGCCGTAAATCCATATATGGCTTTTGAGACGATTCGTTCAATGAAAGAGACGAATTTAGTTGATCAATCTTTAACCTATGAAAAATTAGAATATAATTACATCAAAGCTGTCAATGGTGAATTGCTTAAAATATTCTCAAAAATGGGAATTTCCACCTTACAGTCTTACCAAGGTGCTCAAATATTTGAGATTCTTGGAATAGGTAAAGAAGTCGTGGATTTATATTTTACTGGATCAATCAGTCGAATAAAGGGTATTGATTTAGATACAATTGCTAAAGAGGCTCTTGTAAAGCATCATGCAGGATATGAATTATTGAAATCAGAATATCCTAAATTAGAAGTTGGAGGTATTTACCAATGGAAGCAACGAGGTGAAGAGCATTTATTTAATCCTGCCACCATTCACCTATTGCAACAGGCTACAAAATCAAATGATTATTCGGTGTATAAAAAATATGCTCAAATCATTGATGACCAAACAAAAAAAGCCATCACTCTTCGTGGACTTTTACGATTTAAATCTTCAAAATCAATTTCAATTGATGATGTAGAACCAATCGAAAATATCTTAAAACGTTTTGCTACTGGCGCCATGTCGTTTGGTTCCATATCATATGAAGCACATACAACGTTAGCGATTGCGATGAATCGAATTGGCGGAAAGTCAAACACGGGAGAAGGGGGAGAAGATCCTATCCGTTTTGAAGCGATGGCCAATGGTGATTCTATGAATTCAGCCATTAAGCAAGTGGCATCAGGTAGATTTGGTGTAACGGCCAACTACCTTACCAACGCTAAAGAGTTGCAAATCAAAATGGCACAAGGTGCTAAACCGGGTGAAGGTGGTCAATTACCTGGGCATAAAGTAGACGATTGGATTGGTAAAACAAGACATTCTACGCCAGGGGTCGGATTAATTTCACCTCCACCTCATCATGATATTTATTCAATTGAGGATTTAGCACAATTGATTTTTGATTTAAAAAATGCAAATCGTGCAGCACGTATTTCAGTTAAATTAGTATCAGAAGCCGGTGTAGGAACTATTGCTGCTGGTGTTGCAAAAGCACATGCTGATCATATTCTTATTGCAGGTTATGATGGAGGTACAGGAGCATCTCCGTTATCGTCGATTCGCCATGCGGGTTTGCCTTGGGAATTAGGATTAGCTGAGACCCATCAAACTTTAGTTAAGAATAAACTACGTGGTCGTGTAACGGTACAGACTGATGGTCAAATTAAGACTGGTCGTGATATTGCAATCGCAGCATTGTTGGGAGCAGAAGAATTTGGAGTAGCTACAGCTGCATTAGTTACTGCAGGGTGTATTATGATGCGAAAGTGTCATTTAAATACATGTCCGGTGGGTGTAGCGACACAGAATCCTGAATTGCGTGCATTATATACAGGTAGGCCTGAAGATGTCGTAAATCTTTTCCATTTCTTAGCGCAGGATATGCGTGAAATTATGGCTGAATTAGGATTCCGAACCTTAGAAGAAATGGTTGGTCGCGTTGATTTACTCGAAATGACGGATTTGTCAAATCATTGGAAATTCAAACATGTAGATTTATCCCCAATTTTAACTCCTGCTGCCCGCGAAGAGGGTGTTGCTGTTGTGAAGTCAGAGGAACAAGATCATGGATTGGCTGAACAATTGGATTGGGAAATTCTTAAAATAGCTCAAACCGCTATCGAGAACAAAACAAATGTATTTGCTGAATTACCAATTATAAATGTAAATCGTTCCGTTGGTACCATTGTTTCCAATGAGATTACGAAAAAATATGGTGAAAAAGCTTTAGCGGCTGATTCAATCCATATTAAGTTTAATGGAACAGCAGGTCAATCATTCGGAGCATTCTCAGTAAAAGGACTTAAACTAGAAATTGAAGGCGATGCGAATGATTACATCGGAAAAGGCATGTGTGGATCAACCATAATTGCTTATCCTTCAAAATTTGCACAATTTAGTGCAGCTGATAATAGTATAGTTGGAAATGTAAGCTTCTATGGAGCAACATCCGGAGAAGCATATCTTGCGGGTATGGCGGGAGAACGTTTCTGTGTTCGAAATTCTGGTGCGAAAGTCGTAGTAGAAGGAATAGGAGATCATGGTTGTGAATATATGACAGGTGGACTCGTGCTTATTTTAGGGGAAACCGGGCGTAATTTTGGAGCTGGTATGTCTGGAGGAGTTGCCTATATTTTTGATGAGAAGAATAATTTCGAAAATAAGGTAAATAGGGAAATGGTAGAAATCACAGATTTAACTCCTGAAGATATATCCATTGTCAGAATGTATTTAGAAAAGCATATTGAATTAACGAATTCGACAAAGGGAAAATCTATTTTGGATAATTTTAACGCTTCAGTTAGTCAATTCAAAAAAGTATTACCAGTCGATTACCGTAATGCATTAGCCACTAGACATTTAAGCATCTCTGATGTATTAAATGACAAAGATCGAGTTTATCAAGATATTCAAATTGATTTAAAAAAATAGTAAAATGGGCAAGCCAACTGGGTTTTTAGAAATTGATCGGAAAACAGCGTTAAAACGTCCTGTCGCAGAACGTATAGCGGATTATAAAGAAATTGAATTATTAGCGTCGCCAGCGGAAACAGAATCACAGGCCAGTAGGTGTATGGATTGTGGTACACCATTTTGCCACAATGGGTGTCCTTTAGGTAATATTATTCCTGAATTTAATGATGCTGTTTACGAGCAAAATTGGAAATATGCATTTGAGATATTAGTTTCAACAAACAATTTTCCGGAGTTTACTGGACGTATATGTCCAGCACCTTGTGAATCTGCATGTGTTTTAGGTATTAATAAACCGGCGGTTGCGATTGAGATGATTGAAAAATCAATTATTGAGAAAGCATATGCAGAAGGGTGGGTAGTTCCTCAAATTCCAGCAAAACGTAGTGGAAAACGAGTTGCCGTTGTAGGTTCTGGACCAGCTGGTTTGGCGGCTGCAAGTCAATTAAATAAAGCAGGACATTTAGTGACCGTATTTGAACGGGCTGATCGGATTGGAGGACTTCTTCGCTTTGGTATTCCTGATTTCAAATTAGATAAGACTACGATAGACCGGCGCATTGCTGTTATGGAACAAGAAGGTATTGAATTTAAAACCAATACAACCATTGGTCAGGATATCAAACTATCAAAATTGCAACAGGATTTTGACGCCATTGTACTAACGACGGGTTCTACAACCCCACGATTGATACAAGCCAAAGGAAACGATGCATTAGGTATTTTCCCCGCGATGGAATTTTTATCGCAACAAAATAAACGTGTATCAGGCCTAGAGGTAGTGAAAAATCACAAGGGTGAAAATTACACACATGGTGATATTTTAGCTACTAGGAAGCATGTTGTTGTCATAGGTGGTGGAGATACCGGTTCCGACTGTGTAGGGACTTCCAATCGACACAAAGCAAAATCGATTACTCAGATTGAGGTAATGCCCAAGCCACCCGTAGGGCGAGCAGAAAATACACCATGGCCAAATTGGCCCAACTTGTTACGCACTTCGACTTCACATGAAGAAGGAGCAGAGCGTTTATGGTCCATTTCCTTACAAGAGTTTGTCAAAAACGAGAAGGGGGAATTGAAAGCCTTGAAAATAGGCGACATCTCAATGAAAAATGTTAACGGAAAAATTGAACAAGAAATTAGTAACGTTCGAGAAATTCCGTGTGACTTAGCATTAATTGCTGCAGGATTTTTACATACTGATCATTTGAACTTAATTGAAGAACTCAAAAATCAAGGAGCAGCATTAGATGAGCGTGGAAATATTTCAGCCGATGGGAATTATAAAACATTGGCTGACAAAGTGTTTACTGCTGGTGATGCTAGAAGAGGCCAATCCTTAGTCGTCTGGGCAATATCGGAGGGAAGAGAAGCGGCACGACAAGTAGATTTGAGTTTAATGGGAAAAACAAATTTGCCTGGAAAAGCTATATCTTCATTTGATCTATAATTTTTAGTTTTTTTTACCTGTTTATTTGGCATCTTAAAATAATAATCTTATTTTTGTACTCTCTTAAATGCTAGGAGAGATGCCTGAGAGGCCGAAAGGACATGTTTGCTAAACATGCGTACTGGAAACGGTACCGAGGGTTCGA
>JBEEOB010000074.1:0-22232 GCA_041191865.1 Bacteroidota bacterium | reverse complement strand
GTTATTCTCCACAACATTAACACTCTATGTTATCCCGGCGATATATAGCTATATGTCACGTAACTTAAAAGCAAGGCATGTTGACTGATGAAATTTGGATGCAACGAGCCCTCGACCTAGCACAACTGGGTGGAGGGTTTGTTGTTCCTAATCCTTGGGTTGGTTGTGTAATAGTTCGAAATGGAATTGTTCTAGGAGAAGGCTATCATGCTCAATATGGTGGCCCCCATGCGGAAGTACAAGCATTTGCGGGTATACCCGATGCCCGCGGAGCAACGGCTTATGTGAGCCTGGAACCTTGTAGCCACACAGGGAAAACACCTCCCTGCGCAGACCTACTCATTAAGCACCAAGTTCAGCGGGTTGTCATCTGTAATTTAGACCCTAATCCACTGGTAGCGGGTCAAGGGGTAGCAAAATTACACGCTGCAGGAATAGACGTCCAAATAGGCGTTTTGTCGGAAAAAGGAGAACAAATTAATCGCCGTTTTTTCTATTATCACCGAAATCAAAGACCCTACATTACGGTTAAGTACGCAAGTTCTTCAGACCAATATATCGCGCATGCGAATGGAGATGCTCACGTTTTCTCCAATCCCATGAGTCACCAACTCGTACATCGATTACGTGCGGAACATCAGGCGATCTTGATAGGGGTGAATACGGCCAACGCTGATAATCCGAGCTTAACAACGCGATCCTGGCCAGGAAATTCCCCTTTACGATTCGTGTTAGATCCCCAAGCGCGGATGCAGGAAAATCTTGATTTGTTGCAGGATGAATTCCCAACCATCATTTTCACCCAAGCGGTGACAAAAACAACAGGAAACAAAACGTGGGTTGCTTTAGGGTCCGAAAATTATTTAAGGAATTTCCTGGACTATTGCCGAACGAAGTCAATCCAATCCATTTTACTAGAGGGAGGAACAAAAACAATTGAAGCATTTATGCAGGAAATTGCTGTTCAAGAGATCATTCACATAGAATCAAACGAAGCACTAGGCAAAGGCATTTCGGCACCGGTACTCGATGAAAATGATGCAAAACAATTTACACTCGGTGTTGACAATAAATGGAAAATTAGGCTAGGAAAATAGAATTTGGCCTAGTAAATAACAATTCAACGAAAGGATAATCGCTGAAACTATCCAAGCCAACCAAGTCATCCAGGTTGGATTAACAAATTTACCCATCCGTTTGACATCACTTGTGAACCAAACCAAAGGAATCACGGCAAAGCTCAATTGCATGGAAAGCACCACCTGAGAAAGGATTAACAATTCATTGATGTGCGATTCACCCCAAAGCCAAGTAACAAAAAAAGCGGGTACGATGGCGATAAGCCGCGTAATGAGTCGGCGAAGATAAGGTTTCAATTTCAAATCAATAAAGCCTTCCATGACGATTTGGCCTGCAAGCGTTCCCGTAACCGTCGCATTCTGACCCGATGCTAATAGGGCTACCGCGAATAATATACTGGCCCATTTAGTGCCCATGACAGGATCAAGCAATAAGAATGCGTCTTGAATATCCGCCACATCTTGCCGTCCATTCCAATGAAAAGCTGCCGCGGCTAAAATCAAGATACTCGCATTAATAAAGAAGGCAAAACTTAATGAAATCGTGGAATCCCAGGTTGCATATTTAATTGCCTTTCCTCGGTCTTCATCATTCTGTTCAAATGCACGAGTTTGTACAATGCTCGAATGCAAATATAAATTATGAGGCATCACAGTTGCACCTAATATACCGATCGCAACATACAATTGATGCTCATCCATGACGATACTTGTACTTGGAACTAAGCCTTGTAAGACTTGCGTTATGACAGGTTCTGCCACCCACATTTCATAGGCAAAGCAAAGTGTTATGACAGCTAGTAAGGCCATAACAATCGACTCAAGCACACGAAATCCCCGATTCTGGAAATATAGAATTAAGAAGACATCTAAAATGGTGATGAGAATACCCGCCAAAATAGGGATATCAAACAGTAAATGAAGGGCAAGTGCAGAACCAATCACTTCGGCTAAATCACAGGCGGCAATGGCTAATTCACAGATTACCCAAAGGAAATAGGCAACCGGCTTCGAAAAAGTATCTCCACAGGCTTGTGCCAAATCGCGTCCCGTAGCAACGCCTAACTTCAATGCTAGGTGTTGCAAAAGAATTGCAAAAAGGCTTGATACCAAGATAACAGATAATAGCGTGTACCCAAATTGCGCACCACCTGCAAGATCAGTCGCCCAATTGCCCGGATCCATATACCCGACGGCCACCATAAACCCTGGTCCAATAAATGCACGCAAGTTTTTCCAAAACCCTGCACCTTTGGGGACGGGAATGGAAGCAAACACCTCGCTAAGTGAATTTTCCTGATGAGATTTACGCCAATGATTGGACATCGAGTTATGATTAACACCCAAATATACAAGAATTATGATGATTCAAAAATATTTTTTAGTTGAGTCTAAAAAATAAATTAACACAAATAAATTCTTACTTTTGAATTCTAAATGTCACAAGATGTCAACATCATTTGCAGAGGAAAACTATTTAAAAATCATTTACCGCCTATCCGAAGGGCATGAAGATGATATTTCGACCAATGCTGTTGCCGAATTAACCCAAACCAAAGCCGCTTCTGTAACGGATATGCTACGGAAACTTGCCGAAAAAGGCTGGGTTCATTATCAAAAATACCAAGGCGTTCGTTTAAGTCCTGAAGGAGAAAAAATTGCTTTGGGGATTGTCCGTAAACATCGCCTTTGGGAGGTATTCCTCGTTGAAAAAATGGGTTTTAATTGGGACGAAGTCCATGAAATCGCCGAACAACTCGAGCACATCGAATCTGATTCGCTCATCGAAAAACTAGACGCCTTTCTTGAATATCCCAAAACGGATCCCCACGGAGATCCAATCCCCACAAAAAATGGGGTGATGCCTGATTTAGGCTATCTACATCTATCAGATATGAAAGCGGGAAAACGTTGCGTACTGATGGGCGTCGCGAAGGATTCAGCTGTATTTCTTCAACTATTGAACAAAATGCAATTGAGCCTGGGTTCGGCATTACATGTCCAAGAAGTTAACGCGTTTGATCGTTCAATCTCGGTATCGATTGACAATGCTCCGGCGGCATTCATAAGCCACGAAGTGGCTAAGAATATCTTAGTCAAATTAGCTTAATAAATCCAAGACTTCGTCTTCACTTAAATTGCGTAAGATGCTTTCATCAGACGTAACCAACTCATTGGCAAGATCTAATTTACGCTGTTGCAAGGATAGAATTTTCTCTTCAACCGTTTCTTTTGAAATGAACTTATAAGTAAACACCGTTTTCTTTTGACCAATACGATGTGCTCGGTCAATCGCTTGCGCCTCCGCCGCCGGATTCCACCAAGGATCCAACAAAAAGACGTAATCCGCTGCCGTTAAATTCAAGCCGACACCACCCGCTTTCAAGGAGATTAAGAATACCGACTGTCCGTCATCCTTTTGGAAACTTTCCACCTGCCCTTTTCGGTCAGATGTACTTCCATCCAAGTAGGCATAATCGATTCCTCGTTCATCCAATGCTTTACGAATCAAGCCCAAATGCTGCACAAACTGACTGAATATCAATACTTTGTGATGTTGCTCAAGAACCGTTTCTAATTTCTCTAAAACAGCCTCCATTTTACCGGAATCCCCTTCGTATCCATCTTCACAGAGGGCTGGATGGTTGGCCAACTGGCGTAATTTAGTTAAGCCTTGCAAGACAGAGAATCTCGATTTCTGTAAGCCCTCGTCCTTGATTTGCTTCAATAAAACGTCGCGGTAGAAGGACTTCGTTTTATCGTATAAACGTTCCTGTTCATCGGACATGGTGCAATAGGTGATGGACTCCATTTTTTCAGGCAAATCCGCCGCCACTTGTCTTTTCTCACGACGCAACAAATAAGGCTTAATTAGGAAGTATAGGCGTTTTTTCTGATCTCCATCTGCCTTCTTTTCGATTGGAATCTGGAAGTGATCCTTGAAGTAGCGCTGCGTACCCAGTAAACCTGTATTCACAAAATTCATTTGTGACCACAAGTCCATTGTGGAGTTCTCTAATGGCGTTCCGGTCATCACCAAACGGAATTTGGCATTCAGTTTTTGAACGGCCTTTGTGATATTCGCTAATGGGTTTTTAATTGCCTGCGACTCATCCAAAATCACATAACTAAAGGCTTGCTTTTCGAACCAATCAATATCCGAACGAACCATACCAAAAGAACAAAGGATCAAATCAACTTTCCCGATTTGCGCCTGTAATTTCTCTCGCTGAGGCCCACTGTAAACCAACACACGTAATTGAGGCGTAAATTTCTTCGCCTCCATCTCCCAGTTATACAACAAGGAGGTCGGCATAACCAACAAAGATGGCAAAGTCTCTCCTTGCTCTTTTAAGCTCTGTAATAGGCAAAGCGTTTGAACCGTTTTACCTAGACCCATATCGTCTGCTAAACAAGCTCCAAGACCCGCTGCTTGACGCGTACGCATCCAGCGGTATCCTTCCAACTGGTAAGGACGCAAAGTCCCTTTGAAATTTTTCGGAACGGGAAATTCTTTGGTTTCTAATTTTAAATCATTCAGCGTTTTAGTCCGCAGATTGGTTTTGACTAATTCCTGATTTTCCCACTCTTGAATCAATTGAAAATGTTGGCGTCTTAAGAAAACTCCATCTTCGCCCGGGCGAGTTTCCGAGAAATAGAATAGATCTTGGTAATCGTGGAACCAGTTATCTGGAATAATGGCAATGGAACCATCAGGAAGATGAAATTCCTTCTTTTTCTGTAAAATTAATTGGCGAATTTTCAAGAACGGAATTTGGAATGTACCAAACGAAATCACTGCCTGTACATCGAACCAATCCAATTTTTCACCAATACGAATCTTAATTTCAGGCTTTCCTAGGAAGTACCTTGGCGCAGATCCATCACCTTTAAACTGAACCGAAAATGTTCCTTGATCTAAATCCTGCTTATGTGCGGTTAGCCACTGAACCGCATCAGAACGTGAAATCGTGGCACGGCCATCAGCTTCCATGGGTAAACCCATCGACTTTAAGGCTTGAAATGCACGTTTCTCCTTTGTTAGCGAACGCATGATTTTTTGAAAGGCATAGCTATCACCCTTCTTTTCGAAAAGGACATTGGCCTCCGCTGACAAGCCATCCCAAGGAAAACGGTTATTTCCATATTGAAAGGAAAGCACAAATTGCCATTTGTCTGCAGCTTCCAAGGCTTTCTTAGCTGAAACCTTTTCGTCTTCATCTACCTTGGGGGCAATCGGCCCATAAGACAACAAATACTGGCAATTTTTCTCCGTGTTCGTGATTTCGAATCCTTTGGCATGCACAGGATAGCGTGCCACCATGGCTTTAACGAACTTGCGGAAGTAATCTTCTTCCATGTTGCGTGGAATGACTACGAATTTTTTATTCAAAAAGGCGCGCAATTTCTTCCCCTCCAACTGCGGTTTGAAATGATAAAGCTTCTGATTCAAAAGCATCCACGCGGGCTCATCACATAGAATGAGTGCGTCTTTGTATTGGAATTCAAGCTTATTGCCTTTGTATTTTAGCGTGGGAAAGTAGTGCGTGTTCTCCTCGTTCCGCATGAAATGAAATAGAACCTCGACTGCCTCCGCTTGAATCTCGACAGACTGACGCATCGGATTTCCATCATTTCCCATGATGAAAAGTGTCTTATCTGGACAAATCAATTCGAAAATCTGAGCACGACGTTTTTCAACCACCGCATGCACGGCTTCCTGAATCTCCTTCTCCCCTTTTTCGGCATCGAAGGTTTTCAAAAAGAACTCCTCCATCGTTTTACGCTTGGACGTGTTGAACTTTTCAAAAATAGCAGCCGGCTTCATTCCCTCAACCAATTTTACGGCTGTCTCATCGCGCTCATCTAGGCCATGTGCAAATTCATGAAAATTACGTGTTGTCAATGTTTGATACTCCCAAGTCAATTGACCTTTGTCATTCAATTGAACAACAAAAACCTCGAACAAATAACCGAGGCATTCGTGAGACAACAAGGAATAAACAACCTGAAAAGGTTTGTTTGGAGAGATCTTCATGTAGCTAATAACAACTCGATTTCGCGAGTTCTATGAGTAAAACCTTCAAAAATAAGGTTTTTTCACGAATTAACACCTAAATAGAAGAAAATAAACGATTAGTTCTTACGAAGTCGGAGACAAGCCCAATTACGCAGATTTGTTTCGGCCTCTAACTGTAAGCCTAAAGGTTGAGCTGCTTCCGTTAAATACGGAATATCCTCCGCATAAAAACCGCTCAATAACAAGTAGCCCCCCGAAGCTAGGCGTAAGGCATACTCGGCTAATTCGTCCAACAAGATATTCCGATTAATATTAGCGATTACCACATCGTAAACCGTTGAAGGCTCATTTCGAATGGTTCCTTCTTGAAATGTCACAGCGGCACAATCATTCAGCACCGCATTCTCCTTGGAGTTCTCCACAGACCAAGGGTCAATATCAAAGCCATGTACGCGAGACGCACCTAATTTTAGTGCAATGAATGCCAAAATACCCGTTCCTGTTCCCACATCGAGCACCGATTTGCCAGCCAATGCTATTTCAAACATCGCTTGAACCATCAAGGTTGTTGTTTCATGATGACCCGTTCCAAAAGACATTTTGGGATTAATCACAATATCCATGGCCGCTGTCGGATCCGGCGCATGAAAGCTCGCACGGATATTGACTTGATCGGAAATGCGAATGGGATCATAATTGGTTTCCCATACAGCATTCCAATTTTGCTTTTCAATTTCCGCTTCCACAACATCGATCGAACCTAAAAACCGATAACGATCAATAATAGCATGCGCAGCTGAAGCATCATAGACGTCCATCGGGCAATAGGCATTAATTCCTGAATCGCTATCTTCAAAAATATCAAAACCGATTTCACTCAGCTCTGCCATTAAAATATCCGTTATTTCGACATCTGCCGAAATCGTTAATTGCTTAGTTGCCATGTGATGGTTTGGGTTATTGCGTTACTGCTTTCAAGTCTTTTTTACCGAAAACGGAGAAATGAATGTAGCGCTTCGGCTGCATGCGGAAGTCGATCAATAGTTTATCTAAATCCAACAAAGACTTATTTAATCCATTGTAAAGGGAGTCATTCGTCAATAATTTCCCCGCGCTTCCTTGCCCTTGCTCCAGCTTTGTAACGATTTTTTGAAGGGAATGAATCGCCTTCCCCGCTTCTTGTAAGGTCTGGCCAATGCGGACCGCTTGCAAGGAATCTGCGACTGTATTGAATTTCACCAACAAAGGTTTCAATTGCTTTTCTGTTTCTGTTAGGCTTTGCGTAAGGGATTTCATATTCGCAGTAATTTGCTTCACATTTGCTTTGTTATCGCTTACAAGCTCCGTGACGGAACCGTTGATGTTAGTCACCGCAGAATTCGAATTCTTAATTAATTCATTTAAATGAGAGCCTGTATGTTCAAACTTAACGCTGATTTTACGGAATGAAACGAGCAATGAATCTGCATTCGAAAGAACGGGCAATGCGCGCTCCTTCAACAAAGCAGAAAGACCTTTTTCAGTTGTCCCTTGAATAACGCTTTCTGTAGGCAAGGAGCCTTTGCCTAACAATTCAAGACGCATAACTTTTCCACCCAATAAAGCTCCATCTGACAAGACGATTAGTGTTTTATCAGGAAGGATTAAGTCTTTATTGATTCGTAAAGTAACTTTGATTTTATTCCCTTGTTCTGGCATCAGTTCCACCTTTTTTACCTTGCCTACCTCGATACCATTTAACAAAACTTGATTCGATGACGTTAAGCCATCGACATTGTCATAGGTCACATAATATATGTTGGAGGAAGAAAACACGTCATTCCCCTTTAGGAAGTTGAACCCAAAATACAGGATTAGAAAGGCAAGTAATGCCAAAAAACCAACCTTTAATTCGTTGCTTTGAAACATAATGGGTTATTT
Source organism: Bacteroidota bacterium (assembly GCA_041191865.1). GTDB lineage: Bacteria > Bacteroidota > Bacteroidia > Cytophagales > Spirosomataceae > Aquirufa. The sequence continues at coordinate 14,213 of JBEEOB010000074.1, read as the reverse complement.
TTCGATTTCGTCTTTATATTTCTTGAACGCTGCCGTAATCGCATCAGCAACTTCGGATTGGCCTTTTTCAGAATTCAAATATTCTTCTTCAGTCGGATTGGTTAAAAATCCCGTTTCAACTAAAACACTTGGCATAGCTGTCCGCCAAATAACCAAAAAACCCGCCTGCTTTACCCCAAAACTCTTCCGCTTGAATGTCTTGGAAAACTCATTTTCGACATGTGATGCAAACTTAACCGAATTGGCCATAAAGGCACTTTGGTAATTCGCCATCATGATATGAGCTAAAGGAGAGCTTGGATCAAACCCGTTATAGGAGGTTTGATAATCCTTCTCTTGTAAGATTACGGAGTTTTCACGCTTAGCTACGTTCAGATTACCATCTGTTTTGTGGAGACCCATTGTATAGGTTTCTGTTCCATATGCTGATTTATTGAGCGCAGCGTTGCAATGTACAGAAATAAATAAATCCGCTTTATTTCGATTAGCGATATCAGCACGCTCAAACAATTCGATAAATTCATCCGTATCGCGTGTATAAATTACCTTCATGTCAGGATATTCCGCCTTCAAACGTTTACCTAATTCCAAAATGATTTTCAAGGTAACTTTCCCTTCTCTTGCGCCCGCAGGCCCTAAACAGCCTGGATCTTTACCTCCATGCCCTGCATCGAGGCACACCGTTTTGATGAGATTCTTTTTAACTGTTCGAGTGGGCTCAACCGTCGGCATGGTCGCCGAAATAATTGACAACGCAAGCCCAATAACAAAAATAACTCGGATGGATGAAAACATTATTTTTAGATTATTACACTTAGGTACCACGCAATGATGTAATTTTGCAAATTGATTACAGAGGACAAATATAATTTTTAAATTCCATTTGATAAAGAAATCCACATATTACCTTTTTCTATGCTTCGGTTTGTGGTGCGTCCTCCCGACGGTACATGCCCAGCGGGTAATCTTGGCGGATTCCACGCAAAAAGGTCTCGTTAAATCGGATAGCCTTGCGAAGCAACAGGAGCTCCAAACGACTGTGTTTTATTCAGCGACGGACTCAACTGTATTAGACGCCTCTAAGCAAGTTGTACATCTTTATGGTAATGCCAAAGTAAAATATGGCGAAATTAGCCTTGAATCCAGCTATATCCGCTTGGATTGGGAGAAAAACGAAGTATATGCCATTGGACAATACGACTCTACGTCACATAAAATGAAAGGGTTACCCGTATTTACACAAGGGGGCGACAAATACGATTCTGATGAAATACGTTATAATTTCAAGACGAAACGGGCTGCTATCAAAGGAATTGTAACGCAGCAGGGAGAAGGATTTGTACAGGGGAAAACAGTCAAAAAAGACGAAGAGGATAACCTGTACATTCGAAACGCCATTTATACAACGTGTAATTTAAGCCATCCCCACTTTCACATCAAAGCCAGCAAAATCAAAGTTGTAGGGAAAAAAGAAATCATTTCGGGTCCTTTTCATTTCGAGTTAAATGACATTCCACTTCCAGTTGGATTGCCCTTTGGCTTCTTTCCCTATTCACAACCGAAAGAGGCTGGGAAATCCGGCATCCTCGTACCCACCTATGGGGAAGAGCCAACCGGAAGAGGGTTTTATTTACGAGAAGGCGGCTATTACTGGGCAGCAAGTGAGCATATTGGCATTCGATTTACGGGTCAGATTTATTCGAAAGGCGGATGGGGATTAGGTGCGAATTCGCAATACAACAAACGCTATCGCTATGCGGGAAGCTTTAACCTAGCATTCAATCGAAATTCAAATGGGGACGAGTTTAATCCTACAAAACGGACAGACTTCGCTTTACAATGGTCACATACGCCACGCAGTTTGGGCAATTCCAGTTTCTCCGCGTCTGTGAACATCGCTTCCAATTCGTATAATCAATACAACAATTTCAATACCCAACAATATTTGTCCAATACCATTGGTTCATCTGTACAATACACGAAGAACGTAGGCCAAATCTTTCGAAGCAGCATTAGCTTGCGTATCAATCAAAATACAACCACACGTATTTTTGATGCCGGGACGGAATTCAGTGTAGGCCTAAATCAATTTCAGCCCTTCAAGCGCAAATCAAGTGTAGGAGACCGATTCATGGATCAATTTCGCCTAGGACTTGACTTTTCAGGTGGAATCTCGATGACCAATCAAATTGCAGACCCCTACACGCGCTATGAATTTGATGTGTATCCACGCGAAACAAATAGCCAACGAGGAATCATTCAAAAACCTTTTATCCCAACCAATGCGAATGACCTTCCTCCAGGGGTAGTAGCCGTGAATGCGAGCACGATTCCAATGCTTTGGGAAAAGGCGCAAACGAAATTCAATTACAGCTTACCTATTTCCTTGCCTAACATTAAGTTGAATCGGTACATCAACATTACGCCAGGGATATCTTGGTCGGGAAATATGTACACCCGCTCCTACAAATATACCTACATGAAGTCGGACTCAACAGTCCGCATTGATACGGTGGGTGGTCTACCCAAATTCAATTCGCAAATCTCATTTTCCGCAAGCATGAATACCCGTTTATTCGGGACGGCACGGTTTAAAAAAGGGCGTTTAGAAGCGTTAAGACATACAATGGTTCCATCCATTAGTGCAAGTTATACCCCAGATTATTCGAATCCAGCCTACGGATATTTCCAGGATGTGCGAATCAATAACCGAAAATTTATTAATGCCGATGGTGTGGAACAAGTGGGAGATATTCGCCGAATCAGCACCTTTGACCCGCGCATTTTGTCTTATGGAGGAGCATCGGGAGCGATTAGCTTTGGAATTCAGAACACACTCGAGGCGAAACTAAAAACCAAGTCGGATACAGCGACCAAGCAAAATGAAAAAATCAGTTTGATTGATAATTTTGGAATTAATGGTAGCTATAACTTTTTGGCAAAAGAATATCCTTTATCCAACATTGGGTTTAATGCCAATTCACGTGTAAAGGAGTTCGACATTAACATAGGGGGTAGCATCGACCCGTATTCATATGTACAAGATGCGGCATTCTTTGACATGGGCCGCCGGACGAATGAATACATGTTCAGTAAAGGGGAAGGTCTGGGCAGGTTACAATCCTTCAATCTATCGGTTGGCCGCCGCTTTGCTCCTAGCACAGCGAAAAAGACGAAGACGAGCGATATGGGCTCGGATGCCCAACTGAAACAAATCAACCGGAACATGGATGATTATGTCGACTGGAATGTACCTTGGACCTTTTCGTTCTCTTATCAGTTTAGTTATAATCGGATGGGCTTAGCAGATCCACAAAAAATCAGTGGATTAACCTTTCAAGGCGATTTAAGCATTAGTGAAAAATGGAAGTTTTCCGTGAGTTCAGGTTATGACTTTAAATACAGTGGCTTGACCTATACCAATATGTCCGTACACCGTGACTTGCATTGCTGGGAAATGAATTTCAATTGGACTCCTATTGCAAGTCCGTTTTACGGCCGGGCAAGTAATTACTCTTTTGACCTACGGGTAAAATCCAGTTTACTGCAAGATTTAAAAATATCTCGTCGGAGAAGCTTCTATGATAAAGGCGGATTTTAATTCAATTTATCTTTAAAGACTTTTAGGAATTTATCCATTTTGGGTTTGATTACAATCTGGCAATAAGGCTCTGTCCCATTTAGTTGGTAGTAATCTTGGTGATAATCTTCCGCGGGATAAAAATCCGAAGCCTCCACAATTTGGGTGACAATCGGATTAGGGAATACCTGTTTTGCATTAAGATTTGTTTTCCACTCCTGCGCTAGGCGTAATTGCTCATCGGAATGCGCGAAAATAGCAGAGCGATATTGTGTTCCCACATCAGCCCCTTGACGGTTTAAGGTAGTCGGATCATGCGTTTGCCAAAAGACCTCCAAGAGCGTTTGAAAAGAGATTACCTTGGGATCATAGGTGATCTGACATACCTCTGCATGGCCTGTTAAGCCCGAACATACTTCACGGTAGGTTGGTTTTTTCAATTTACCTCCCATGTAGCCAGAAGTTACCGAGTGAACGCCTTTTAACCGCTGATAAACAGCTTCAACACACCAAAAGCATCCTGCGCCGAACGTAATTGTATCCATTTTAGTTGTATTCAAATTTGATGATGAGGCGGTTGGTTTTGAAGAACTTCCGCATGAAATATGGGCAAGCGTGATGGAAATAAGACCAATGAGTGCAATATTTTTTAGCAGCTTATTCATTTCATTTTAAATTTAGCGTAGTTTTGCGCTCCGTTTTCAAGGGTATAACGCAAAAAATACATGAAAGGTTTTGAACAATCCATCGAACTAAATTGGACTGCCGCCTGGCAAGATAGCCGATTTCGTTGGCAATTGATACTAGCTCTTGCTGTATTTACTATCTTCCCTTGGAAGGCCGATGATTATTTTCAATGGATTCAACTGCGGGAAGGAATCGTCATGCGGGATATCATCTTAGCCAATATCCCAGCAAGAAATGTCTCTATTCCAATTTTCGCCATTATCTATTTAAGTGTTGTTTACCTAATTGTACGAATCATTCGCCAACCTAAGCAATTCTTATGGTTTGCTTGGGCGTTTAACATAGAAACAATCATGCGCTTTGTAAGTATTTATTGGGTAGCGCTCAATCCGCCGGAAGGTTTGGTTGATTTACATGACCCTATCGCGGAATTATTCATCTATGGGGAGAACCTAGTAATAACAAAAGATTTATTTTTCTCAGGCCACACCGCAACGATGGTATTCGTATGTTATTACCTACCGCATGCAAAGGAGCGAATAATAGCCATAGCATTAACAAGTATACTTGTCATCTTACTGCTTGTCCAACATGTACATTATAGTTTGGATATTCTTGCGGCTCCAATTGCAACCTTGGTGGCGATTCAAATCGCGAAACGATTACTTCGCTGATTGAGATTGTATCAACGAACCTGATTTCACATCTAACTTTTCAAATACTGAATTATTCGAAATGTATTCGGGTATAACTTCTTTGATTTTCGAAACCAAGTTGTTCGTATCCCCAGCATTCAACAAATGACTAATTGCGTGCATTTGAGATTCCATGCATGCGAATGTAGGTGAATTTACTTTTGCAATTAAAATCTTAGGATGATGCGTGGGCAGTGTATTTTCATCGGTGTTCAACAGCTCCTCATATAACTTTTCCCCTGGACGAAGTCCAGTATATTTAATTTCAATATCACGATCTACGCGAAGCCCACTTAGCGTAATCATTTTTTTAGCCAGGTTGACAATCTTGACGGATTCTCCCATGTCAAAAACAAAAACTTCACCCCCTTCACCCATCGTCGCTGCTTCTAGCACCAGCTCGCAAGCTTCAGGAATCGTCATGAAATAGCGTGTGATTTCTGGATGAGTAACCGTTACAGGCCCCCCGCGCTCAATCTGTTTTTTAAATAAGGGTATTACGGAACCACTGGAACCTAAAACATTCCCAAAACGCGTAGCAATAAATTTTGTCCGAATTTCCGCTACCTCATTCAACGATTGTGTGTACATCTCGGCAAAACGTTTGGTTGCTCCCATCACATTCGTAGGATTAACAGCTTTATCTGTGGAGACCATCACAAACTTCTCGACACCATGTTCCGCAGACAAATCAGCAAGAATCTGCGTCCCTAAAATATTAACTTTAACCGCCTCATAGGGATTTTTCTCCATCAGAGGAACATGCTTATAGGCCGCCGCATGAAAAACTAAGGCAGGCTTGTGTGCTTTGAATATGGCAGACAAACGATTTTTATCCGTCACGTCAGCAACCTTCACTACCAGCTCGGTATTGGCAGGAATAACCCCCGATAACTCATATTCCAAATCAAACAAGCCTGATTCCGACTGATCAATCAAGATGATTTTAGCGGGGAAATACGTAACTAATTGTCGAACAATCTCACTTCCAATTGACCCTGCGGCACCTGTAACCAAGATTGATTTCGAATTAATCTCTTGACTGATTTGTTTGTTGTTCATTTGAATTTCTTCTCGCCCCAACAAGTCTTCAATTTTGACATTGTGAATTTGATTCAGTGCAAATTCTCCATTCACCCATTTGTCTACGGGCGGAAGGATTTTAACCACCACGCCCCGATCAAGAAATACATCGGAGATTTTACGTTTCGCTTGTAGTCCGATGTTGTTAATGGCCATAATGACTTGTAAACCCTCGTAATGGTCTACAAATTTTTCCATGGCTTCTGATAAGCTATAAACACGAACGCCTTCAATCGTCTTATCAATTTTGGCAGCGTTGTCATCAATAAAACCTAGTACTTGATAATTTACTCCCCGGTCATTTTGGATAACGTTTTTGGTCAACATCCCAGAATAGCCTGCGCCATAAATCAATACCCCTACAGCCGGCTTAAATTCATTAATGAATGATTCATAGAAGGACTTGACAAAAAAGCGAAGGGAAACCATCAAAAATAAACAGATGAAAAAATCAATCGCTAATATGGAAAGTGGCACATACAATAGGGTATTTATTCCCGTGTAGTATCGAAGACTCAAAGAAAACAAACCCGCCATGGCAGTTCCCGTAAATACCGCTTTTAAAATCAATACGGCATCTTCGATACTCGTATGTCGAATGATCCCCGTGTAAGACTTAAACCACAGAAACACAGACAATCGAATAACAAATAAGAAGACAAAATGGAATTGGAAACTATATAAATCGATTTCGCTGTAATGAAAATTCATCCGCAAGAGGGAAGAAAGCGAAAAAGAAAACATGACAATCAGCAAATCAATAGCAAGGACAAGCCATCTGGATAGAAAGCGATTCGAATACCTGCGAATGAAAAGGGATTGTGTCATTAATTGCTCCAATGGTTAATACTACAAACAAATTTACAAATAAAGCAATTCGAACGACGAGATACTTAGTAAATGGTGAATTATTCTAAGCTGAAGTTCTTCAACATATCAACAACGACTTTTGGCTCATTCCACATTAATACATCAATCATCGAAAGTCCTGGTTCAAAGCTTGCTAACTTTCCTTGCGCATAGGGCTGAAGCGATGGTTTAATGAAAAACAATTCAACTCCTTGAGAAGCAAAAAAATCCTTTTCATAAAGACTTTGACCATTAAGCGCATTGATGTATTGCGTTGAACCTAAACTTTTCGTCAAGTGAATTAATCGCTCTGCCCTTCCGTCAGCTTGGTTATCGGCTAACTGAGAACTATAGTGAAAACGTTTTTTCAGCCCTAAATATTGCCAAACAAGTTCAATACTTTTTCCGGCTAATTCAGCCATGCTCGTGGGTTGCTCTGCAAAAATTCCCTGAATTAAGGGCATAACTTGATTGAATTGGGGGGCTTTTTTATAGGCGGACTCCAATTGCACAATAAATTTACCGGGGAACTCTGGCCCCCAAGCAACGTTTGAGTCGCGAATCGTTTTATTTTGACTTTGCTTTTCCAGGGGAATCGTGAACAAGAACTCCTTGCCTTGCATAAGAATCCGATTCCGATTTATCCACCCCTTTTTGATAAACATCACATCATCGTAAAACACAAAATCATCCACGGCTTGGACCAACTGAAAGTAGCCCAAGTAAGGGAAGAAATAAGGTTGCATGATGGCTACAGACATGGGAATTTAGTTAAATCCAGGTGCCGTCAAATTGACAATTTGGTCGGATTTCATGACCATGACCTTTTCGTTTTTCAGGTCTGTCATGTAACCAATCGCGGTCACATCTGCGATTTTCTCCACTTTTTCAAAGTCTGCTTGCGAAACGGTAAAGACTAATTCATAATCTTCCCCACCATTTAAAGCAGCCGTCAAGGGGCTTAAATTAAACTCCGTAGCGGCCAAATACGTCTCATCATCAATCGGGATGTTCTTCTCAAATATACGAGCACCTGTACCTGAGGCCTCGCAGAGATGCAAAATTTCAGCCGCCAAACCATCAGAACTATCAATCATCGATGTAGGGACAACGCCCAATTCGCGCAATTCATGAATGATATCAAATCGTGCAGATGGTTTTAATTGGCGTAATACCACATAACTCTTGTTGTCCAACTCAGGTTGCATATCCGGATTCGCCAAAAACACTTGCTTTTCGCGTTCCAAAGATTGAAGGCCCATCAATGCACCCCCAAAATCACCACTGACACAGATAACATCATTTGGCTTTGCATTGGATCGCGTAACCACTTGGGTCGAGTCTACCACTCCATTTGCGGTAACTGAAATAATTAAACCTTGCGGGGATGCGGTGGTATCTCCGCCTACCAGGTCGATTTGATAATCTTCACAAGCACTTTTGATACCTGCATATAATTCGTCTACAGCCTCAACGGAAAAGCGATTGCTGAGTCCGATTCCGATCAACACTTGCGTAGGAATGGCATTCATCGCGGCGATATCAGACACGGCGAGTGTCACGATTTTATAGCCTAAATGTTGCAATGGCGTATAGGATAAATCAAAATGGACTCCTTCGATCAACAATTCGGTTGAGGTTACGGTCAATTGATTTGACGTATCCAAAAGTGCAGCATCGTCACCAATGCCCAATTTTGTCCAACCTTGATGTTGGGCAAAAGGAGCCGCCAAACGCTTGATCAACCCAAATTCCCCTAAGGTGCCTATTTCTGTTCTATTTTCCATATAATAAAAAAAGCCGCCACGGGGGACGGCTTTCACAATGTCTTGTTGATTATGGGTTTACTAAAGCCAAGCTAACTTTTTTATTGCTTGCTTTGATGTAGGTTGTGCTTGTTTCCAAACTTAATGCAGATGCCGATGGTGTTCCTACAATATTAAATTCCAAGGTTCCGTTTGTCCCCGATGGCGCTCCTTCAGAACTCGTTAGGCCATTTAACGTGATTTTTTTATTGTCGGAAGACAACGTATAGGTCCCCGTAAATTTACGCCCGTCAAACTCTGTTAGAGATGCAGCTGTAGAACTTGTTAAATCCAATTTGAATTGTGAATATCCAGAAACCAAGTTGCTCGTAGCTCCTTTGGAATATTGTGTCACTCCGTCCCAAGAGGCAGAGCTTGCACTCCAAGATTTGCTAACTAATTGTGCTACGGTGGGCTGAGGAGTAGGTGCTGGATCAGAACCTGCAGATGAGCCACAAGAGAGCAATTGAACGCTTAATAAACAAATGAGTAAGCCTTGTAAGATTTTCATAAAATTCGCTCGATTTTCGTGATGTAAATTTAAAAATCTTTGCTAATAAAATGGTCTTTAATCCTTTTTATTTAGCTTCGTAAAATAATAATATCGGACTTGTCAGCAGCATTAAATTCATATACCCGTTCCCAATTAGCGCTCCGCAATGGACAAGACCGACCCGAGATTTGGGTGGCGTTTCGTGGATACATTTACGATATGACCCATTCAAAGTTGTGGAAGAATGGGAAACACTATGAACATTGGGCAGGTCAAGACCTCACGACGGAATTAGCCGATGCGCCACATAGTGAAAAGGTTTTCGAAAAATTCACCCCGATAGGACTATTACAATGATATTACTCATAGAAAGTGGGTCTACCAAAACAGCTTGGCGTTACATCACGCAGGCAAATGAAGCATTTGAAAGTTTTCAATCGGCAGGCATAAACCCCTATTACCAAACCGTTGAACAGATTTGCGATGCGCAAGCCGATGTCCTTCAAAAAATCCAAGGGATGAAGCTTCGGTATGTCTATTATTTTGGTACCGGAATTACCGATGAGTCAAAAAAGGATATAATTCGGGAGGTATTCGTTCCCCATATCGGGAACGCTGAACTAAGCATTCAAAATGATTTGATCGCCGCGGGCCTATCGCTGTGTGGAAAAGCGAAAGGGATCGCTTGCATATTAGGCACCGGTTCAAATTCAGGCTATTTTGAGGAAGGTGAAATCGAACATCAGGTACCTCCACTTGGATTTTGGCTAGGTGATGAGGGAAGTGGAGGACACCTAGGCAAAAGCCTTGTATTAGCCTATTTGCATCATGAATTACCCGCGGATTTGCGGACAATATTTACCAAACGCTTCGGTGAGCTCGACCGATTAACGATACTGCAGCATGCTTACAAAGGCGAATTCCCGAATCGGTGGTTTGCTACTTTTTCTAAATTCTTATTTGACCACCGGAAACACCCATTCTGTTATCAATTGATTGAAAAATCCTTTCAATCATTCTGTGAATTATACCTACTAAAATACCCGCAAGCAGCAGGTGTTCCGATCCATTTCACGGGTTCAGTCGCATTTTATTATGCCGACATCCTGCAACGTGTGTTGAAAGCAAACCAATTGCGGGTCGGGATCATCAGTGAAGGGCCGATGGCAGGCTTGACGATGTATTACAAGGAATTGCACCGCGACCTATTTTAGGATTTTTTCAAGAAGCACTACCATAGCTTGCGAATATTTTTTAACTTGCTTATGCCTAAGCAATGAATCAACAAACCTATTCGCCGATGACCGCAGCATTGAAATCCATTGGAACGAAACAAAAAGCACTGAAGATCAATTTAGATCGTAGCATTTACGGCTCATTTGCCGAAATCGGTGCCGGCCAAGAAGTAGCAGCTAACTTTTTTAAAGCAGGTGGAGCCTCTGGCACCATCGCCAAAACCATCTCAGCCTATGACATGGCCTTTTCTGATGCCATTTATGGGGAAGAAGAGTCCGGTAAATACGTTTGTGAGCCGCGTTTAATGAAAATGTTAAACCGGGAATACAAACTACTTCAAGTTCGTTTGACGGAAAGTGCCGCAGAAAAAAGGTTCTTTGCCTTTGCAGATACGGTCTCTGCCCTAAATTATCAGAAGACCAATGATGCACACGGTTGGATTGGTCTTCGTTTTCAATTACGACCGAACGGCCCGGTTAATAGTGTTGTCATCCACGTGAACATGTTGGACAATGACAATATTTTACAGCAACAAGCACTCGGAATTATCGGCGTAAATTTACTTTATGGTTGCTACTTCTATCACGAAGATCCGGAGAAACTATTGCTTTCGTTGTTAGATGATTTATCCCGTGATCGTATCGAAATCGATATGATCCGTTTTGAAGGAGCGGATTTCAAGGAAGTTGACAACCGATTGATGTCCTTGTATCTGGTGAAACATGGGTACACACAGGCAGCTGTTTTTGGACCTGATGGCAATGTTATGCAACCTTATGATGCATTAGCCAAAAAACATATTGTGGCGATTCGCGGTCGGTTTAGACCGGTAACCAACATCTTTTTAGACATGTTGAAGAAGGGCCAATCGCAATTTGAGCAAGAGGCAGATGTGGATGATGATAAGGTTTGTGTCTTATCGGAGTTAACGTTGCGGAGTTTAGAAGACGGAACACATAACATCAATGAAAAGGATTTCCTTGATCGTGTCGACATTCTATGTTCGTTAGGCCAAACCGTTTTGATTTCTAATTTCCATGAATATTTCAAATTAGTTGCCTTTTTAAGCCAGTTCTCAAAACTTAAAATGGCTTTAATCATGGGAATGCCCAACCTCGAATATATCTTCGATGAGAAGCATTATACACACTTAGAGGGAGGCATATTGAGTGCTTTCGCGAATCTATTTGGCCATAATATCAAATTATACTTGTACCCGACGATCGATGATCAAGGATCGGTATTGAATTTGAAATCATTTAAACCAGAACCACACCTGAAAGGCTTATATCAATATTTGATGGATAACACGAAGTTGGTCGACATCAAGAAATCCGACGAGAAATTGATGAATATCCGGACCGACCAAGTATTGGATATGATACAACAAGGGCCGGGCGATTGGGAACAATTGGTTCCTAGTTCGGTTGCAGCCATGATTAAGGAGAATGCCTTGTTTGGGTTTCCTACAAAATAACAATGCCTAAGGTTTAGAAATCCTTTAGGGATTGCCAAAGCTAGCGGTTTAATCACATAAAAAAGCCCATCCTTCAATTGACGGATGGGCTTTTATTTTATCAGTTTCTACTTCAATAAATCAACAAATTGATCAAATAAGTAGCGAGAATCGTGCGGTCCCGGAGAAGCTTCTGGGTGATGTTGCACCGAGAATGCTTTGCGCCCTATAACGCGAAGACCTTCAACTGTCTGGTCGTTCAGGTTAATGTGTGTTAACTCCGCTTTCTCTGAAGCTTTCAACTCATCCATTTTCACGGCAAAGCCATGGTTTTGCGATGTGATTTCTGAAAGCCCCGTGACAAGGTTCTTAACCGGATGATTTAAACCACGGTGTCCGTTGTGCATTTTATACGTAGACAAGCCACATACTTGGGCCAAAATTTGATGTCCTAGGCAAATCCCAAATACCGGTTTATCCGACGCAAGGAATTGTGAGACCGTTTCTACGGCATAAGGCATGGTTGCCGGGTCACCTGGTCCATTAGAGACAAAATATCCATCAGGGTTCCAAGCTGCAATCTCCGCGAAAGGCGTTTTGGCAGGAAATACTTGAAGGTAACAATCACGATCTGTGAAGTTTGTCAAAATGCTTTTCTTCACGCCTAGATCCAATACAGCAATTTTATAGGTTGCAGAAGGATTACCTAGGAAGTAGGCTTGTTTCGTACATACCTGTGAAGATAATTCAAGTCCCTCCATGGAAGGAATCTTTGCCAATTCAGCTTGCAAAGTTTTGATATCAGAAATCTCAGAAGAGATTAAGCAATTCATAACGCCTTGCGTACGAATATGACGTACTAATGCGCGTGTATCAATACCCGAAATACCGACGATACCTGCATCAGCCAAATAATCTTGCAATGAACCATCCGCGGTAGCACGTGAGTGCAAACTTGCAAATTCATTACAAACCATACCTGCGATTTGCACTTGATTGGATTCCGCTTCATCTTGGCTAATAACACCGTAATTACCAATGTGTGCCGTTGTATTAATGATCACTTGGCCACTGTAAGAAGGATCGGTATAAATTTCTTGATAACCCGTCATTCCGGTATTGAAACAAATCTCACCCCCATGGGTTCCGATTTTACCTAGGGCTTTTCCATGAAATAAGGTTCCGTCTTGAAGTAAGAGTACTGCAGGTGTTGACTCTGAAACTTTCATAAATATTAATCAAAAATGTAAAAATCCTAAAAAAAGGGCTTCAACTATACGTTGAAGCCCTTCAAAAAAATGTAAGAAAAGAATCTTAAGCGTCTTCTCCTTTTTCTTCTGTAGGCTCCTCAGTTGCAGGTGCTTCAGGAGCATCTTCTACAACTTCAGCAGAAGGAACTTCAGCAACTGGAGCAGCTGCAGCTGTTTCTTCTTTCTTAGCTCCAGCACGGCGACTACGACGAGTCTTACCAGCTTTCTCTGCAGAAGCAGCTAACATTGTTTCGTTGAAGTCAACTAATTCAATGAAGCACATTTCTGCGTTATCACCAAGACGATTACCTAATTTGATAATACGTGTATAACCACCTGGACGGTTTGCAACTTTTTCAGAAACGATGCTGAACAATTCTTTGATGGCATCCTTATTTTGTAAATAAGAGAAAACCACACGACGATTGTTAGTGCTATCTGTTTTTGACTTCGTAATCATTGGCTCAATGTATTTACGCAATTCTTTTGCTTTCGCAACAGTTGTTTCGATACGTTTGTGCAAGATTAATGAAGAGGCCATATTAGATAATAAGGCTGCTCTGTGGGAAGCTGTTCTTCCTAGGTGATTGAATTTTTTACCGTGTCTCATTGTTGTATTTCGTAAGTTAAAAGCTCTTTCGAGCTGCGGTTAGTTTACGACCTGTAAACCACCTATTACTTTTGTTTAATTAATTAATCTTCGTCTAAGCGATACTTAGATACATCCATTCCGAACGTAAGACCTTTTTCTTCGATCAATTGTTCTAACTCGGTCAAAGACTTTTTACCAAAGTTACGGAATTTCATCATATCTGAAATCTCTAATTTCGCCAATTCTCCAAGTGTACGAACATCTGCTGATTTTAAGCAGTTGTAAGCACGAACAGAAAGGTCTAAGTCAGCTAATGAAGTCTTCAATAACTTGCGCATGTGAAGCATTTCCTCATCAACAACATTGTCTTCTTCCGCTTTTGGTGTTTCGAACGTCATTGTTTGATCAGAGAACAACATAAAGTGTTGGATCAAGATATACGCAGCACCTTTCAATGCATCTTCTGGGTGGATAGAACCATCCGTTT
>JBEEOB010000073.1:0-14774 GCA_041191865.1 Bacteroidota bacterium | reverse complement strand
ATCTCGTTTTTTAGTTACGATGAATTCAAATTTTAATTCATCCCAGAGGTTAAAACAGTATTCAGCCACCTTAGGAGGGAAGTGGTCTAAAAATGAAGCTATTTTTCTGTTTTTATCCATTTTGGGGCATAAAAAAAGTCCTTCGCGAACGAAGGACTTTTTTCTGTGAGACTGGCTAAAATTATTTAGCAGCAGCAGTGTCAGCAGCAGCTGTATCAGCAGCAGCTGTATCAACTGGTGCAGCAGCAGCAGTATCAGTTGCTACTGTATCAGCAGCAGCTTCAGTTTTTTTCTCACCACAAGATGCTAAAGTTACCATACCAGCAACGAAAGCTAAAGCGAATACTTTTTTCATTTTTGTAATATTTTAAGGTTTGAGCTACAAAACTACGTGATATATTTTTATTTGCAAACAATCCATCAAAATTTTTAAGAAATTTTTAAGAATTGAGACAAAATTTATTGAAAATGCCCCGTATGAAGCTTATGGGCCATGTGAATTCTTAAGAAAATTAAGATTAATCTAATGCGCGCGCGTTTAAGCTTTTGGATTCTATTTAATTAGGTCCTTGAAACGGTCGTAAAAACCACTACTCTTGAAGGTGAATGTTTTGTGCAAAACATAGTTTGAGACAAAACTGAATCCCATGCCATTCAGCGTAGTACTGATCTGGGTAACATTTACCTTTTTAAATGAATAGGGAATTTGAAAGTATAAATCGTTGTATTCTGCTTGAATGAAGTGGTATGGAAGGATACTAAATCCCCAAGTTACAAAACCGGAAAAAGTAGCTACCATCATGAATTTGATCATTTCCCTGCGCGTCTGTTGGGACTGCCGAGCATTGAATGCAAACAATTTGGTCAGGATAAATCCTGCAATTAATGATATAAAATAAGCAGGAAGTATGGTCGTTTCGTATGCTAAATGAAACCAGTCTTTTAGCAAAGCGCCGGCTAGTAATTGAATCAGTGCGCCCGTTCCTGCGATGAGGAAATAGGCGATTAAATCTTTGCGATTAAAGAGATCTGACTTTTTCTTCAATTAAAATAGGCTTTTAACGATGTTTGGGAATAAGCCTAATACCAATGTACCTAAGGTTGTTAAGCCTAAAGCCACTTGGTAAAGTGTGCTTATTTCTATTTTTTGAATATCTCCTTGCTTGAAATATACAGCTATAATCCCTTTGAAATAATAATAAATACCTACTGCCGACATCAATATGGCCAAGATGATTGGGTAAATGATGTTGCGATTAAATGTATCTGTAAAGACAAAGAATTTCCCCCAAAATCCAGCAGTTAATGGAATTCCAGCTAAAGACAATAGGGATACAGTAAAGCAAAATGCTAAATAGGGATTGTTCTTTGCCAAACCTTCAAATGATTGGAAATTCGATGGTTTTTCTGTTCGACCGGCTTGATATTCTGAGACCAATTTAAATACAGCAAAGGCTGTTAAGGTTGCTAATGTGTAAGCTAGCGAGTAAAATAAAATGCTTGATGTAGAGCTGGCTTGTCTCGCGGAAACTGTCAAAAGCATGTATCCGGCGTGTGAAATACTGGAATATGCCAACATACGTTTAATGCTTTGTTGGTAAACCGCCGTCACATTTCCTATCACCAAAGTTAACATGGAGATGAAGTAAAGTGGCATTACCCAGGTCGAATATAATCCGCCGAATACACCCGCGAAGATGTGATATATCGCGGCGAAACCTGCTGTTTTCACAACGGTTGACATAAACATCGTAAAGATGGTAGGTGCACCATCATAAACGTCAGGCGTCCAGAAATGGAAAGGTGCTGCGGACACTTTGAATAACATGCCGACCAACATTAATAAAACCCCTGCATAAAGGAATGATGGCATTGACTCTGGAGCCGTGTTCGCGATGACATTTGTTAAGTTTGAAATATAGAAGGTACGTGTTGCCCCATACACCAATGTCATTCCAAACAATAAAATCCCTGTTGCAAATGAACCCATCAAGAAATACTTAATGGCTGCCTCATTGGAACGTAAATTGCGTTTATCTGAACCCGTCAGCACATACATAGCAACTGAAAGTATCTCAAGACCTACGAATAACATCATCAAGTGGTCAAATGACACCATGATAATGGCTCCAACCGTTGAGAATAACATGATGGCATAGTATTCTGCGGGATGCGTATGTTCATCGTCTTGGCCGAAGGCATTCGAAAATGCCACCACAAAAAAGGCAGCTAGTTGAATGATGATGCTAAAGTTGATCGACGTATTATTAGTTCGGAACATATTGCCAAACCACAAAAACTCATGATTCCAATCGGTCAACGTAATGCCAATTCCGATTGCAAGGAAAAGCATGGTGATTTGTTGGATCATTTTACGCGATAACCAAAACCCTAAAAATAGGTTACTGATTCCAAATAATGATAAAGCAATGATAGCTGTCATAATTCTGCTTAACTGTTGTTAAATTTCCGCTTAGTTTAATAATGCGACAAGTTTTTCTACACTCGCTGCACTAAAGGATAATACATATTGAGGGAATAAACCGCCCAAAATGACCAAGAGGATTAAGGGTATTAATACTAATTTTTCTCCTAACACTAAATCTTCGAAGTCCTTCGTTACTTTGGATACGTTGCCAAAGATTGATTTTTGAATCAAACGTAAGGTGTAAACGGCTCCTAAAATAATGGTGATTCCAGAA
This sequence comes from Bacteroidota bacterium, assembly GCA_041191865.1. Lineage (GTDB taxonomy): Bacteria > Bacteroidota > Bacteroidia > Cytophagales > Spirosomataceae > Aquirufa. The sequence continues at coordinate 12,072 of JBEEOB010000073.1, read as the reverse complement.
ATGATTCCTAAATACATTTCTTGGTCGAAAACGCTTTTTAATAATAAAAACTCGCCAATGAAACCGTTTGTTAATGGCAAGGCTACTGAGCCTAAGCTTAACACGATGAATGCAAGCGTTAGCACATAAGACGACTGAGTAATGCCTCCTAATTGAGCTAATTCACGCGTTTTTGTACGACGTTCTATAACTTCAATCACAAAGAAAAGCCCTACTAAATTGATGCCATGTGAAAGCATTTGGTACAAGGCGCCTTGGATACCATCGACGCTCAGTGTCATGATACCCGCAGCCATTAGGCCTACGTGTGCAAAGGATGAATAGGCTAATAAACGTTTCGCGTCTTTTTGTTGGATCGCTATCACAGAACCATAAATGATTCCAATAATGGATAAAATAGAGACAGTTAATCCCCATTGTGCAATTCCCAAAGGAAACATCGGGATGACTAAACGGATCATACCGTAAGTACCCATTTTCAACATGATACCGCCTAATAACATACTTCCTTGTACAGGTGAGGTTGTATAGGTGTCAGGTTGCCAAGTATGAAAAGGGAACACTGGCATTTTGATTGCAAATGCGATGAAGAACGCTAAAAACAAGAAACCTTGGTGTTCTGCACTTAAGTTGCGCGCTGTCAAATAAAGGGTTTCAATGTCGGCGGAATGCGTTTCTCCAGGTGTACGTAAATACACATAGATTAAGGCAATCAATAAAAATAGAGAGCCGAACAAGGTGTAAACGAAAAATTTGAATGTTATCGCAGTTCTGTTTTCTCCGCCATATTGCGTAGCAAGAAAGTAGATCGGTAACAGGGACGCTTCAAAAAAGAAATAAAACAAGAAAGCATCTTTCGCTAAAAAGGCACCTAACAAAGCGGTTTGCATGGCTAGAATCAATCCCAAATAGGATGCGTTTTCTGACTTATCCGAGTTGTTTGTCGAAGCAACAATAAAAGGAATCAACAAGCCTGTTAAGCCAATGAGTATTCCATTGATGCCATCAATCCACAGGGTAAAGCTGATACCTGCTTCAGGAATCCAGGCTTGACTAAATTGCAAGCCGCCAGATTCAGCTGGGCATAATGCATAGGCGATTGCGATGGCCTCCAAGATAGAGCCGGCCAGCGCGATTGCAAATGGTTTGCTTGGTTTTGCCAACATTAAGCCAGCTCCCAGGACCAATGGAAATAAAAGTATAAATAGTAATAACATACCTTTTTGTTCTATTTTAAATTACAAGATCCACGTGCGTAAACTCACAGCGAGAATGACAGCAATGGAAATAACCATGATGAAAATATAGTAACCAACGTTCCCTGTTTGTACGCGGCGGAACTCTGTAGAAGCATACGCAACGATTCGACCAATGCCTTCTACGATCAAATCAATGACTAAGAATTCTACGACTTGGAAACAGAAATTCCCCAACAGGGTGATTGGTTTTACAATGATCACATCATACAATTCATCGATGTAGAATTTATTGTAAATCACTTTTTGAATTCCTGAAATAGATCCATCAGCTGCAGGGACTGATTTTTGAACGCCAAACAAATAAATGGCAAAAAATGCTGGCAAGAAAGCAGCAAGTAGGGGTGCTCCCATTTCTAAGCTTAGGAATGAAACTTCAGAAGCTTCACCTGTTGCGGGCAATATCGGTGCTAACCAATGTGCCAAAAATTCATTTCCGCCCGCAAAGTGTGGCAAATTAATCAAACCCCCAATAACCGACAAAAGGGCTAAAACCATCAACGGAAAAGTCATTGATAAAGGTGATTCATGCAAATGATGCGCTTGCGCTTCCGTTCCTCTGAAATCCCCAAAGAAAGTTAAAATAAATACACGGAACATGTAAAAGGACGTCAAGGCTGAGCCTACAATCGCTAAACACCACATCGCAAAATCATGATGATATAAATGTGCTAGAATTTCATCCTTTGAAAAGAAACCTGCAAACGGAGGAATACCCGCAATCGCTATGGTGCCTAATAAGAACGTGATGTACGTAATAGGCATTTTGGATTTCAAGCCACCCATTTTGCGAATATCTTGTTCATCTGACATCGCATGAATCACAGAACCTGCACCTAAGAATAAAAGTGCCTTAAAGAATGCGTGTGTCATTACATGGAAGAATGAAGCCGTGTAAGCAGACGCACCCAAGCCCATGAACATATAACCTAATTGTGATACAGTCGAATAAGCTAATACTTTCTTAATGTCATTTTGGAAAAGACCGATAGCGGCACCTAATAAGGCAGTTGCTAATCCAATCCAGCCAACAAAATGCAACACTTCAGGACTTAATTCAAAAATCACATTGGCGCGGATTACCATGTAGATACCAGCAGTAACCATGGTCGCCGCGTGAATCAAAGCCGAAACGGGAGTAGGGCCCGCCATCGCATCTGGCAACCAAGTAAATAAGGGAATTTGGGCCGATTTACCCATCGCACCAATAAACAAGCAGAAAGCAATTAAACCTACATTCTCAGGTACGTTTCCCGAAGCAATTTCCTGAAAAATGGCTTGGTAATTCGTCGTGTTGAAATTTTGGATCAATAAGAATATGCCCACTAGAAAGCCTAGATCGCCAATTCTGTTCATGATAAAGGCCTTGCGTGCCGCATCTCCATAACTGTTTTTCTGATTCCAGAAACCGATTAATAGGTAAGAGCAGAGACCTACGCCTTCCCAGCCGATAAACAATACGGTGAAGTTGGCGCCTAACACCAAGATCAACATAAAGAATACGAAGAGATTTAAAAAGGCAAAAAACTTACCAAAACCGGCATCATGTGCCATATAGCCCATCGAGTATACATGAATCAAGGTCCCAACTCCTGTAATGATCAAAAGCATTAATAGGGATAATTGGTCAACTTGGAATTCGAAGGGGATCGATAAGTTACCCACTTTGATCCATTCGGCTAGGGTGTAAATTTGTGCTTGGCCATCAAAGTTTAAAAACAATTGAAGCGAAAGCGCAAAAGCCACCAAAGGAGGAACTGTGCCTATAATACCTGCAACTGATTTGCTCAGTTTAGGAAATGCCAAACCATTAATGGCAAAGCCAAGAAACGGTAACAAGGGAATTAAATAGAATAATGACATAAGAATTCTGATGGATTGTGGCGCTTAATTAGTTTTTGATTTTATTAAGTACGCCAATATCAATACTTTGAATATTGCGGTAAATCATCACGATAATGGCAAGACCCACAGCTACTTCAGCTGCAGCGACCGCCATAATGAAGAAAACGAAAATCTGTCCAGCTGGATCAGCGTAATACGAAGAGAATGCTGCCAACAATAAGTTGACGGCATTTAACATAAGTTCAATGGCCATGAACACGATAATCGCATTGCGACGCGTCAAAACCCCTAAAATTCCGATACAAAAAAGTGCAGAACTAAATAAAATGTAATGCGTGAGCGGAATCGTACGTAATACTTCTGGAATCGATTGCATAGTTATAAATTGGAATGCATTTATGCGAGGCAAAAATACGAATTAAACTGAATTTTTAAGCCCCTAGCGTTGAAAACCTTGTAATTTAATTTCGGTTAATTTACGTTTCGTGTCCATCGGAAAATCCCCTTTCATCATCCAATCGTAGTAGGAAGGATCTGATTTTAATACCTCTAATACAGGCCGACCGATGTGCTTGCCGAAATTAAACACGGCAACTTGATTTTTGTTATAAATCATCCGGTTTGCAAAATCAATGGAGTTCGATGCACTCAATTCATGCAATTTGTTAACATCATTCTGAATAGGGAAGTATTCATTGCCTTCAGAATCCTTGAGCGCAGTTTCCGCATAACGTTTTACTTGCGCATTTAAAACTTCCAAGGTTGCTAATACGTCGGCTTCTGCCCCATGCGCACCTACTAATTCTTTGTCACAATAAAAACGATATGCCGCAGTTAAATTCCGAGGCTCCATCATGTGAAATATACGCTGTGCATCTACTAATTTTCTGTTTTTCATGTCGAAGTCAACTTCCGCACGGAAAAATTCTTCTACCAGCATGGGCACGTCAAAGCGATTGGAATTAAAACCAGCCAAATCACAGCCTTCTAAAAAGCCTGCCAACGATTTTGCCACTTGCTTAAAATTGGGCTCATCCGCCACATCTGCATCATAAATGCCATGAACTAACGATGCTTCTAACGGAATCGGGATACCTGGATTAACGCGGCGTGTCTTTATGTCAACCGTCCCGTCAATATTGGCTTTTGCAATGGATATTTCAACGATTCGATCTTTATTCACTTGTATACCTGTGGTCTCTAAATCGAAAAACGCTAATGGTTTTTTTAATTGTAATTGGTGCTCCATGGCTTATCTAAAATTAATAGGGACAAAGGTAGCTTATTATTACCTTTGTTCGATGAAATTTAGTCCAAAAGCCATTTTTTTTGATTGGGACCATACCCTTTGGGATCATGATCGAAATGCTTCCGAAGTAATTCAAGAATTATTACTAGAATTAAGCCTTGCGGATACAATTTCACATAGCTCAGCTGTGATTTGGCAAGGGTTTCAGCGAATTAATGATGCTTTGTGGGATGATTATCAGCATGGCCGGATCGATCAAAAAACATTGCGTGATACGCGTTTTGTGCGATTTTTTCAGGAATTAGGAATTCAAGGGGATGCCGCTTTGTTCTCGGATCTGTATCTTGAACGAACTCCACGGAAAACCCATCTTATCCCGGAGGCCTTTCAAGTAATCGAAACACTTTCCGCTAAATACCCCCTTTATATCTTAACGAATGGATTTGACGATATTCAACATGTGAAAATATCGGGTGTGGGCATGTCCCATTTTTTCGACCGCATCATTACCTCAGAAGTTGCAGGTTGTAAAAAACCTGCTGCACAATTTTTTGAATTTGCACTTCAACAAGCGAATTGTTTGCCTTCAGATGTCGTGATGGTAGGTGATCATCCAATCATTGATGTACAGGCTGCTGAAGCGCTTGGAATAACCGCCGTTCATTTAAATTTTCGCGCTGAACAGGTAGATGCGAAAATCCAAATTAGTCAATTGACAGAATTGCTCGACTTATTCGAATAATGACAATTGGTTATCATTTGATTTGCGATCAAATATCTTTTTGTCGCGAATGAATTTTTTGTTCTCCTCTAAGAACGCTTGAAATTGTTCAATTTGGTCGTAAAGTGGACTGAAATCGTATTGATTTAAATAATACGTTTCTTTGTAAACCGCTTTGAAGTCGGTAATCACATAGTCCAATTGTTCGATGCCTAATTTTTGCAATCCTAGCAAATAAAGGTTTTGGTGGTTTTTAGCAAATCGGCCTGGTTCGTAAAAGGAGGTGCTCTTTAAATCAAAGGCTATTTGATCACCTACACCATCCACATATCCATAAATCAACGCATTTTTGTAGCGAGACTCGACATAATATTGCGTTTTATACTTTTCTGGAATCAATGCTCGGGCTTGATCAATGATCCCCTCTGCGAATAATTCCTCATCTTCCCCTAATATAACTGCACGCTCAAAGTCCATGCCTTTTTGTTGGGCTTTGGTCGTTGGCTTTTTCACCCGATTAATCCTTTCAATCATTTCGATTTCATCTACAATGATTTTGCCTGCACTATCGCGGGATTGCTGCAGATAAAGCGAAAATGAATTGAGCAGGGTAGGGTATAAACGATATAACATGCGTGGGGAATTATCCGATTTGTAAGCGAGTGACAATTTCGCCTTCGATTAAATGTTTTTGTGTCAGCTCTTCTACATCTTCCAATTGCACGTTGCCGTAAAATACACCCTCGGGATAAACCACCATCGCGGGTCCTTTTCCGCAAAAATCAAGACAGCCAGCTCGTTGAATCCGAATCTTGGCCGGGTTTCCAGCAGCTGCATAGGCGGCTTTAAATGCATCAACTAACTGCATGCCATGACCTGACCCACAGCATTTTTTTGGGGCATCTTTGTCATTAGCACAAATGAACACATGTTTTTCGAAGTGCATATTAAGCTGGATTAAGTTCTAGTACGATAGGGCAATGGTCTGAATGCATGGCATCAGGTAATATGTAGGCATTAGCAATTCGCTCTTTTAGGGACTCGCTTGCCATGTGGTAATCAATACGCCATCCGAGGTTTTTCCCGCGTGCGCCTGCCCGGTAACTCCACCAAGAATAGGCATGTGCCTGATCCGGGTTGATATGTCGGAACGTATCTACAAAACCGTTTTGCACAAAGGATTCCATCCATTCCCTTTCTTCGGGTAGGAACCCGGAACTATTAGCATTTCCTTTCGGATTATGGATATCAATTGCGCGATGACAAATATTGTAATCGCCCGAAATGATTAAATGTGGAATCTCTTGACGTAGGGTTTGAATGTAATCTTGAAAATCCGAGAGCCACTCCATTTTGAAAGCTTGACGCTCATCGCCACTCGAACCGGAAGGCATGTAAACGCTCATGACCGAGAAGTTGTCGAAATCCAAGCGGATAACACGTCCTTCGAAATCGTATTTTTCAATACCACAGCCTATTTCTATATGTTTGGGCTGCAATTTTGTGAAAATCGCAACACCGGAATAACCTTTTTTTTGTGCCGAATGCCAATGGACCGAATAACCTAATTGTTCAATTTCACTCGTATTTACCTGGTCAAATTCGGCTTTTAACTCTTGAATACAAATGACATCAGCTTGTTGGTCCGCAAGCCATTGGACAAAACCTTTTTGAATAGCGGCACGAATTCCGTTGACATTATAACTGATGATTTTGTGCATAATTTAAAAAACTTCGGTTTCGAAATAATGGATGATGTGAGCTTTCAAAAGTAGGTCTTGTTCTTTTAGATTGAGTGAAGGAACTGGGGTTACTAAATTCCAATGTGGCCAGCCGGCTTCATCGAGTCCTTCGAGTTCGTAAAATCCACTGAAGCTTAATACTTTGCAAGTTGCAATGTGCATTAAATCTTGCTTTTCCTCTTTGGTGAATACGCGATGCCCGATGCCTAATTCCTGGACGCCTATCAAGAACAGGATGGACTCTAAATCACTCGGACGTTTATTGAATTGCTTTTCGAAAAAATCAAGTACATTTTCCCAGGCGGCCTGGACAAAGCCCGGTTCAAATTCGATAATTTCCATTAAGGCTGTAAGTTAACTTTGAATTTTGCGGATCCTAAAATGGCTTGATGGCCAGCTGGATTATTGCCGATTAAGACCAAATCCCCAGCAATTACATCCTTCGTAAAAGCTGTGATATTCACCCGTCCCACCCCATTGGCAAAGCCAGCTGCATTAGGGCGGGTCGCTTCGTAAAAATTGTTTTTATTTTGGTAGTCGTGGATGTCTTTGATGAGGTTTCCTATGTTTGATGAGGAACCGTCACCCGGAATAAAATAAGTGCCTACCCCTTTAAAATTCTTAATTTGGGTGTAAACGGTCTCAGAATCATTTAAACTTATGGCGGTAATTTCTAGAATTTGTTCTTCGCCTATGTGCGAAAAATTTGCCGTGATTTTAGTTGTATTGATTGTATAGGCTGGTTGCTTATCAAATTCAACGGATCCACTGAAATACCCGGATTGTTTTGGGGCATCACTAAATGAATGCTCGACGTTAATTAAAACGGCAAAAATGAAAAGGCCTAAGTATAAAAAGCTGATGGGATTTCGAAATAACGAAACCACTCCGCTGCTCAAGGGATTGGATAAAACAGAACGCCAAAATCGAAACTTGCCAGTAGTAGACTTGTTCATTTTTTCGTATTGGGTTGTTGATTTCGTTGAAAATTCAAACGTAAAATTAACATAAACAATTCATTCCTACACAACATCTACCTAAATCAATTATTTAATGGTAATTGATAGCTTCATGCTTAATTCCAATTCGAGTTTTGTATTTTTGAAAACACTTAAGTCACTTAAAGGTTTATTAGTAGATTTTTATTGTCTAAATCATCCAAATGAAGTCTTTCTCAATCCCAAGTTTATTCAGTAGTTCTTTGATTGGAGCGATCAAAGAGCAAAGACGCTTACACGATAAATTAAAGAAAGACTATCAGCCTTCTCATTTTAATTTTGGTCCTGTGGAGGTGTATTTGTCTCGTCATTTTGGTTTCTGTTATGGCGTTGAAAATGCGGTTGAGACAGCGTATAAAATTATCGAGGAGAATCCAGGAAAGAAAATCTATTTGCTCTCTGAGATGATTCATAATCCTGCTGTTAATGCCGATTTGTTGGATCGAGGCGTGTCCTTTATTCAAGATACACGGGGTGTCCAAATTGTACCTTGGGATGATTTGCATGCCTCAGACATTGTCATCGTGCCCGCTTTTGGCACCACATTGGAGATTCAAGCGAAATTAGCTTCCATTGGGATTGATACCTATGCCTACGATACCACTTGCCCTTTTGTGGAAAAGGTTTGGAATCGTGCCAGTGCCATTGGTCAAAAATCTTATTCCGTTATTGTGCATGGCAAGCCAAGTCACGAAGAGACCAAGGCTACTTTTTCACATTCGCAGTCGGTGACTCCTACCTTGGTGATTAAGGATTTCCAACAAGCGCAACAATTAGCTCCATACATTCGCAAAGAAAAGTTAGCAGATGAGTTTTACGATGAATTCGAAGGGCAGTTTTCCAAAGGTTTTAATCCTGAAACCGATTTGGAGCGCATAGGCGTTGTTAATCAAACGACTATGCTAGCGACCGATACGCAAGAAATTGTTGATTATTTGCGCGAAGAAATTATTCAATTTTACCAATTACGTCCTGATCAAATTACAGAACATTTTGCGGATACCCGGGATACGCTCTGCTATGCAACAAATGATAATCAGAGTGCTACCTATGGTTTATTAAAAGAGGAGGCGGATTTTGCGATTGTCGCCGGAGGTTATAACTCCTCCAATACGGCCCATTTGGTCGATTTATGTGCTGAAAAATTACCTACCTATTTTATTAAGTCGGCGGATAAATTAGTGAGTCCTTCGGAAATTTGGCATTACAATAACCGTCGGAAAGAAGAGGTGCAAACCCTCGATTTTATCCCTGCTAAACAGCCAGTTAAAATTTTATTGACGTGTGGGGCATCATGTCCTGACGCGGTTATGGAAGAAATTTTGCGGAAACTTGTCGCGTTTTTCCCTGGATCAGCCGATCCGGATGCGGTCATTCAAGCATGGATTGCGAACCGCAATTAGTAGCTTGAAAGGATTTTGGTAACGGCTGGCAAATAACCCTCGCCAAATAAATTCACATGTACCATCAACGGATAGAGATTATACAAGGGAATACGTTGATGAAAGTCCTTTTCAATCGGGAATGTGCGGTGATACGCTTCGTAAAATTCCGTAGGAAATCCGCCGAACATCGTTGTGAAGGCTAATTCAGCTTCCCTAAGTCCATAATAGCAACACGGGTCAACTAAGGTAATCTCCCCTTGAGCATTCACCATGGCATTGCCCGACCATAAATCGCCATGCAATAAAGCGGATGATTCATTCGGTATTAATTGGGGCAATTTTTCGTACAATCCGTTGAATTGCTCCTCCATTTCAGCCGATATTTTACGGTTGTAAATGGCAGTATCTACCTGTTTTTTTAATCGATTTTGGATGAAAAATTGCACACCATCTGCTTGCCAAGTGTTATCTTGTTTTGCTGCTCCTAAGAAATTGTCATAATCGAGACCATGTCCTTTCGTGGCGTGCTGCTGGTGTAAATGGGCTAATTTCCCACCGAAGTCGGTCCAATAATGGGCTGATTTTTCAGCGGATTGGATGCAGTCCATCATCAAATATTCCTTTTCATCTAAGGTACCCACGCCCAGAACACTTGGAACGTTGATTGCCCCTGTTTTTTTAATGAGTTGCAAGTTATTCGCTTCCGCCTCAAAAAGTCCTTGGTGTTCTCCCTGTGTCCATTTGATGAAATATTCGGATGTTCCGGTTTTCACGCGAACGGCTAGATTGAAGTTTCCGCCATAAAAAAACTGTAAATCATCAATATTTGCGCCTGCACCCATATGCTCTGTTAAAATGGCAGCGATGAATTGATATTGTTCTTGGGATTGTTGGGACATACGAAACAGCTAAAGCACAAATGTAGGAAAAGGGTGGAACTATTTTGCTTTTTTAAAGATAGGAACGGTACTGCACGGCTCCCCAAAAAAGATGCTACGAACTATTGGCCGTAGTCGATTGGTCAAAGTAACATATGCATCTAAAGGGACTGCTTCCTTGGAACATCCTTTGATGACAATTTTACCATCTTCAAATTCGCTTAAATCCATCTGCTGGATTACCTGGTCAAATAAGGTTTTTTCTAAATCGGCGAGGTCCCCAAACACGATCGTTTCTGCGTGATTTGACAAGCTTGAACTGACCAACATATACGCCCATGTCGGTATGATTGCGTCTTCGGAACAGGCAATGGCGACGTGTTTTCCGGCGTATTGCGTCCAGTCGTGTGTTTGAATAAACGTGCGAAAATCTTTTTCACGAAGGGCTAAACCCATGTATAATTGTGGTGCGATGTCGAAAAATATGCGTTCTCCTGCAGGGCGTAGGCTTTCTAAGTCGATTTGGATTAGACCACTTTGTTTGACTTTGTTGATAATCTCTTCCATGCTTACAAGGATTTAATTTTGGGTTTGGTCCCCATGAATTCTTTCAAATATTCGGGTTCTGTCAGCACGAGTGAGGCAAATTCTTGTTTGGTAAATTGCTTAAACGCATCTTTTCCCATGTTCTGTGCATGTGGGAAGGGGTGCTCCTCCGAAAAGGTGATGTGTTGATTTTCACATGCCGACTGCCATTTTAATGCTCCATTACCAAAAGCAATGGTCGGCAGTTGCAGCGTTCCAAATGAGTTTGATTCCAGTATAATAGGACTCGTTTCTGAAATTGCCTCTTTGCTTTGGGCATCAAATACCGCGGCATAAACTTCCATGCGCCTTGCGTCCAACATCGGTAATAACAAGGTATTTTCAGGTAATTTTTCCCATGCATTTGCCATTATCTGTAGCGTATGCATGGTTATGAGGGGGATATTTAATCCAAAACAAAGTCCTTTGGCCGTTGCTAGACCGATACGCAACCCTGTGTATGAGCCTGGGCCGTTTGAAACGGCAATGGCATTTAGTTGTTGAAAAGTAACCCCCGCCTCGGCACAGACCGATTCAATCAAGCGTGTTAGTTTTCTGCCATGTCCTCCTTCTTCCTGGGTTTCCCGAGTGGCTAATAATTCTCCTGATCGGTGCAGGGCTACCGAACACAAAGGTGTGGAAGTTTCAATGCTGACGATCAAACTCATAGTTTCTCTTGGCGGCTTAAGATGGATGCAAATTTAGTCGGTTTACCTAATAAATCGATGGCCATGAGAATGCTAGGGTCTTTCCGTGTCGACCAAGTATTTAACCCTTTTTGCAAATAGTAATGCATGATGATTTCCTGTTCCAATAAAGGGGTAATTTCCTTCGAATGTAACGTTAGCTCCCGAACTAGATTCGTTTTCCAGATGGAGGCTTGACTTTGCAGCAGCTGTTGGAATTCTTGATAGGCGATTTGATCACGTGTTTGTTCCAATAATTTAGTAACCTGGTTTTCTACCGGAGTTTCGTAGCTAAAATGAGATTTTGCCAACCAAGTATTAAATTGGCCTAACATGTCTTCGTCTACGGTAAAGCTTTCTGCTCCGGCAATGATGCTGTGCGAACCATGATAATCACTCGCAAATAAAAAGAACATATCCTTTGCTAATAAAGCTGAGGCGAAAGCAGATAATGGTTTTTTTTCAATGGCTTGGTCAGGTAATATGCCGCCTCCGTCAACGACTTTTCTTCCATTTTTAGTGTAAAAAACCTTGGCTGCGGAATCCTGGAATGCCTTCGCTGACCCATCTGCATTTTTGTTTTTATAGTCTAGCGCTTGAATACAACGGCCGCTTGGGATATAATATTTTGCCGTTGTAATTTTCATTTTAGTTCGGTAGGGCAAGTCGCGTGTAACCTGCACAAGGCCTTTGCCAAAACTCTTTTGCCCCATGATGACCGCACGGT
>JBEEOB010000072.1:0-26889 GCA_041191865.1 Bacteroidota bacterium | reverse complement strand
GGTTCTAATGCGTTATTCGCATAAGGTAAAGGTGCTAATTCAAAAGCCATATCGATAAAATTAAAATTGTGAATTACATATTGAATTTGGTAAACACGAATTGCGACAATTTTGTTCGCTTTCCCTAACGTTTACGTGAAAAAAACTCTTTCAATAAAGCCTCCGATGCTTCGGCTAAAACACCCCCAACAATATCCGTTTTGGGATGCAAAACAGTTGACCCTAAAGCCCGGAACCCCCTTTTCTCTTCCGATGCACCAAAAACCAATCGGCCTAATTGAGACCAATACAAGGCCCCCGCACACATCAAGCAAGGTTCAAGCGTTACATACAAGGTACAATCTTTCAAATATTTACCCCCGATTGTCTGCGCAGCAGATGTAATAGCAAGCATTTCGGCGTGCGCCGTCACATCAGTTAATATTTCCGTCTGATTAAATGCCTTAGCAACGATCTTACCCTGGCAAACAACAACAGCACCCACAGGTATTTCATCCTCTTCCAATGCCTGCTCGGCTTGTCGGAGTGCTAATCCCATGTAATATGCATCTTCATTCAAGACCATTAGGCAGGCATTTGAATCACGCGGTTACGCAAATAAAAATCCAATAACACGATGGCAGCCATCGCTTCGACAATAGGTACTGCGCGAGGGACTACGCAGGGATCGTGACGACCCTTGCCCGAAACCGTGATTTGTTCACCCTTTTCATTCAAGCTCGTTTGATCTTGCATGATGGTCGCAACTGGCTTAAATCCTACTCGGAAATAAATCGGCTCACCGTTCGATATTCCCCCTTGAATCCCTCCCGAATGGTTGGTCAAGGTTTTTAAACTCCCATCAGGACGTTTTTCAAACAAGTCATTATGTTGTGACCCTCGTGAGGCCACTCCATCAAAGCCACTACCATATTCGAAACCTTTCACGGCATTAATACTCAACATGGCCTTACCTAATTCGGCATGTAATTTATCAAAAACGGGTTCACCTAAACCTACCGGACAACCCGTAATGTACGCAGAAACAACACCCCCTACGGAATCACCCTCCTTTCGAATTTCATCAATGTAGGTGAACATTTTCTCCGCTAAAGCAGGATCCGGGCAACGAACAGCGTTGGATTCCGTCAAACTTAAATCCAATTGTTCAACCGGAGTTTCCAATTTCAACGTTCCTACTTGTGATACATAAGCCGTAATTTTCACGCCCAATTGATTCAAGACTAATTTGGCTAAGGCGCCTGCAGCGACACGAGCTACTGTCTCCCGCGCTGAAGATCGACCACCACCCCGATAATCCCGAAGACCATATTTGGCAAAATACGTGTAATCTGCATGGGAGGGGCGGAATTGATCAGAAATGTGCGAATAATCTTTCGAACGCTGGTCACCATTCCATACCAACATGGCAATGGGCGTACCTGTCGTTTTACCCTCAAAAACACCCGAAACAACCTCGACCGAATCTGCTTCTTTCCGCTGTGTCGTAATCCGAGATTGACCTGGTTTACGACGATCTAATTCCGATTGAATAAAATCCAAATCAAAATCAATGCCCGCCGGACAACCTTGAATGACAACTCCAACGGCCGCGCCGTGTGACTCGCCGAAGGTACTAATCTGAAAAATCTTACCGTATATACTCCCCATATTACTATTTTGAAGCCCTCCAAAAAAGGAAGACAATGAATCCAAACATGATAATCAATACAAAATTAACCAATTGTCGCCAGTTGACCCAGCGATTCCATTGTACTTCTAAACTGTCTTGTAATTCGATCGACTCATAAATACCGCCTTTTTCTAGCGAAGTATCTAATTTCCGATCGCGTGGCTGGCCTTTGACGATCAACACCAATTTTGAACGCAAGGTATCAAAACGAGCCTTATCAACATTGAAATAAATCCAATTGAAATAATTAGCCAAGGCAAATTTACCGGCTTGTTCCGGTATAATGCGCACAATATCCGATTTATTCCCAAACATTTGATCGCGAAAAGGGAATACGCTTCGTTCAGTAGACAATAAATTAAAGCTTAAGAAATAGTCCGAAGCAACGGCCTTATTATCCCATAAAATACTGTTCCCATCCCCCAATACTTTGGAACGATAGATAATTCGGTCGCCGGTTTGGGCCTCATTTTTATCAATTTCCTCTACCAACGTATAACGACCCACAGGAACCTTGCCCGAAAGCACGTGTTTGGGCATCGGTTTAGGATGAATGACAAAGGCAGGCGAATTCAAGAAAAGAGGCGTTTTCTCCTTGGACTTTGCTTTCTGTAGAACGCGTAATCGGACGGATGGAATTTGAATCGCATGCACATCCAAAGGGAAATAAGATGCTTGAAAGAAACGATACTCAGTATATGTTTTGCCGCGAAAAGTAACTTTCAGCACACGTTCAACTTGTAAATTGAAATTTTCTTCCCAACAATTATGTGGCCTTATTTGCTGAATCAAAGCTGGAATCTGAATGTCATTACGATCAAAACTCAAGTCCATCGTGTTGTTCGATGGCACATACAATGACATCGTAATCGTGAAGGATTGCCCTACAAAGGGGCGAGCGACATCAGAGCGTACGAGAAAAAAAGGTTTATTACTTTCCAAATCAACTATCGCAGGCACCTGAATTTCATTTGGAACTTCATCCTGTTTTTCAACTCCCGCAACAACCTGGATGACAAATGGTTCAATTTTATAAACCTGCTTATTGACCTCTAACTCCAACAAGGGTACCAGCACATGACCAGGACCATTTGCCTGATAATATTGTGTAAAAGTTAAAGTCTGTTCAACTTGTTCATTCTCAAAGTTAGAAGCCTTACTCCTGCTAACTCCCAATTTCCGGAATCCATTAATTTCAGGGAAACGATATGTAGGTAATTGCTCTGTCGCTGTAATTGAAAACTGAATAGTGAACTGATCAGTTGTGGAAATAGATTTTGCACCTGTTTGTACGAGAATATTTTCTTTGCTCTGGCCCAATAATACCGATGAAGGCAAGAATAGCCCCGCGCATACAACCAGTAGATAGAATAAAATAGACCGCATCCCCGCAATTTACACAATTATCGGTTTCAAGCACAATCACCAAACACGCAATCGAAAAGAAAAGCCTAAGGCAACATACCAGGAATCACCCGTTCGAAGGCTTTTGCCTGCCGATATATCTACCTTCATATTATCCGAAACATAATAGGCTAAGCCACCATCAAACCAATTATCCGTAAATTGTGTTTGGGGGAAACGACCAAATAACTCGGCATAGGCATAAGCACGCTTCCCAATATTTACATTCGGTGCAATACGATAAATTCCCTCCATGGAACCATCAGCATGGTATTCCGCGCCAACATTATAGCCAACTCCCCAAGCGCCACCTAAACTGTTTTGAAAAGTCAATATACTTTCACCAACAGCATGAGGTAATGGATTCAATTCGCTCTGATCACGTCGATCCTGATTAACATGATATTGCAAAATCAGCGCAGATCTGGGAAAGAGACCAGATTCCTTCATTAAATGGGTCTTGATCCCGAAAGATTCCGTAGATAAACCTACTCCAGGCTCATGCAATACGGTATAACGCAGTTCAACGAGCGGATGAAGGCCAACTTTAATTAAACTCGTTGGAATCAAATACTGTGCAATTCCATCCTCTATGGCCCGATTAAATCCGACCTCAGCTTGCAGAAACCCTTTTTTGACAATGAATGGACATTCTGTTTGATCAGGGCGATCTGTTTCAATACGTCCTTCTTGTTGGGCAAAAATCGGATAAACCCAAAAGCATAAACAAATAATCCCGTAGCGCATGCCACAAAGATAACAAATTTTTAGATTAGCCTAAAATTTATTTTTTGCGACCAAAAGAAAAACCAAGCGCTCCATATATTTCACCAAACCAAATACGTTGATTGGCTGAGTCACCTGTTTGACCTGTGGTACGAATATCCCACAGCGTCGTATATCCTCCTTTAACTGTTGTTTCAAAGAATAAAAGTTTGGTCAAATTCAATCGTAAACCCGATTTAACAGATGCCCCTGCCCCGGCTAAATTCCAATAATTATTACGGCCCAACGTAAACAATCGCACATCAGAACGTGGAACGACTGCGCCTAGACCAACCCCATTCACCCACTCCAACTCCAATTTTCCTACACCCGGTTCCCACAATGGAGTGTAATACTCTAACTCAATAGAAGCATAATTAAATCCATCCGTATGTTCAAAGCGCAGAAAATCCTTCGAATTAATGGTAAAGGGCGTGTTGTTATAGTTCCCTACATACCCAGGATTAATTGTATATGCGGGATTAGACACTTGCGCGCCTATCGTGCCGCTAATGTGTGATGCTTGATCTGACACCATCACATATTTCATGTGATCCCAGCCAACACTAATAGATAAATTGTCCTTAATAAAATACCCAGCATGCAAATTAAACTGTGGAACAGAAAACAAATTCGGGTTTAAATAGGTGGTAAAGCCATCAAAGGGCGTGGGCGCATCGGTCGCCACAACATTCGCTAACGTAAAATCATAGCCATTGCCGACGAAGTGAATATCTGAGTTGGCATAAGTAGACCGATTATACCCCCAAGCGGCATAATATGAACCTTTACGCCCCTCGTGTTGAGCATGAAGAAATAGCGGGAAACAGCACAAAATAAGGTAGAAGAACTTAGGCATTTAAGGTGAGATTTGAAAAGACAAAATTGCAAATATTTTCAGGGATAAAACTGATAAAATGCTGATTTTAGTCAGAATTTTAAAAGCAATTGAAAATATTTCAAGAACATTGGCGTAAATTGCATGTCCAATTATTGCCTACTGGTAGCCTGAAACAATCTTGAAACATAAGCCTTGACGGCCTTGATCAACATGAGAAAAACAACACCAAAATTTGAATATAAAACCTTCACCCTAGGCGAAGCCTTAACGGAGGAACAAAAAGAATACTTCCAGAAGTATGGTGTTATTCAATTTAAAAACTTCATTTCAAACGAAACTGCGGAACTATTCATTTCTGAACTATCGAAAATTGAGGCAAATTGGTTAGCCGAGGGGGTTGAAAAGATCAATGGAATTCCTTTAAAATTTGGAAAAGATCCAGAAGGAAAAGACATGATTCAACGAATGTGTTTTACAAATAAATACAGCGATGTTTTAGCCGAGTTTTTAAAAGATCCTCGATTCGAATTGTTATTGGAATTACTAGGACCTTACGATGGACGCATTGGTGTGGACGAAAAAGACGGTTTAGTATTTAATCATTACATCAACCAACCCAATTCTAAATTCACTCAAATGGGGTGGCATACAGATTCGCCACGTGATTTATTTTTAGGCCAAAAAATACTTCCCATGCTGAATGTGGGTATTCATTTAGATAAATGTCCCTCATCAAATGGAGGATTACGCGTGTTACCTGGCACCCAGAATCAAAGTATTATCAAATTACTTTTCGGCAAAAAACAATTCATCGATCATCGTCCGGATCCGCGTGAAGTAGCTTTTGAAATTGACCGTGGAGACTTAACGATTCATGATGGCCGTCTATGGCATCGCGTTGAGGTATCACCAAATTTTGGAGAAAAATCAAGAAGACGCGTTATGTACGTTCCCATTATCACAGGGAAATATAAACCAAAATCCTCCGCTAGTAAGACCCCATTTTATCATCGATTTGCAAAGGTGGTGACCAAATAACAAAAAAGGCCTTCCCTAAGTTGAGGAATGGCCTTTTTTATGCTTGAGATTCCATATAGGATTGCAAAATGATCGTAGCTGCTATGCGATCGACCGTTCCTTTTTCTCTTCGATCTTTTTTCGACATCCCGCCAGATATCATGGCCTGCATAGCCAATTGCGAAGTAAATCGCTCATCGTGCTCGACAATGGGCATCTCCGGAAACTTCTTTTTAAAATGCTTGATGAGCACGCGAACCCCATGTGTGGAATCTGTATCCGAACTATCCAAGTTCTTGGGCATACCAATAACAACTTTTTCTACAGCCTCTTTGGCAAAATAAGCTTGTAAATAGTCTAATAACGTGTGTGTGGGAACTGTTTCTAATCCTGTTGCAATAATCTGCAAGGTATCTGTTACCGCCAACCCCGTTCGCTTTAACCCAAAGTCTATGGCCAGCAGTCTTCCCATATTAGTTAATCAAACCCTTATCGCGCATGATTTTGTCCATCAACTTACGGTCATTATCATTGTTAAAAATCGCTAATGGCAAATAAATAAACTGGTATTTGCCCATTTCCAAGACGTATGCCTCTTTGTCCTTGTAGGCAGACAAAATCATATCCCACTTGATCATCCCTCCTTCTTTGTCGGAGATTTTCATAAATATCTGCCGACTATCGATTTCGTATCGGTATTTGTCGAAGAGTTGTTTGTATTGTGCTAATTGAGTGATCCCTGTAAATTGGATTAACCAGAATAAAACGTAGCCAAGAACACCAATTGCCAAAAAGATATAAATCCAGTAATTTTTATATGTTCCGGATAAATTAAGGAACACATTTAAACCGACTAAAGCCAAAGGCAGAAATGCCCATTTCCATTGGTTAGCGAATAATTGACGCATACACATCGCAATGTATTTATTCTTCTCTAAGCCGTATTTCTTCGTTTTTATTGCTAAAGGATTGGAAGGTGCTTGCATTTGGGCACGTTGTTGTGCTCCGTAATTCTTAGCCATAGGTAATTATTTTAAACGCTAAATAAAGGCCAAAGGTACAAAAATTGGATAATTTTGGGTAATTTTAATCGGCTAATTTAGACAATAAGCAAAGAATATGTCGGCAAAACAAGTTTTAGACGGACCAGCACTCCTACAGAAAATCAGACGAATTGCTTTTCAAATTTTTGAGAACAATTTTGAAGAGCAAGAGATCATCATAGCAGGTGTTCATGGCCAAGGGTATGCATTAGCCGACATGTTGAGTAAGCACCTCAAAGAGATCTCAACGATTAACGCGATTCCCGTAGAAATCAAACTGAATAAGGAGGTCCCTTACGAAAGTCCGGTTCAGTTTTCAGCTGACATCAAAACATTCGAAAATAAGGTGATTATCGTCGTTGATGATGTACTTAACACAGGTCGTACGTTCTCCTATAGCCTTGCACCCTTTTTAAGTATCCCGGTAAAAAAACTCCAAGTTGCAGTATTAATCGACCGGAACTACCGAAAATTCCCAATTGCGGCCGACTATAAAGGCTATGAACTTTCAACGACAATCGCCGAGCATGTAGAAGTCATCGTAACTGATGACGTGAATCGTGGTGTTTATTTGAAATAACTAAGACTGCCAAATTTCCCAAGCCTTATCTGCTTGACCATAAAGCATTTCGATTCCTGTATGAATTCCCCCAGCACCATGTGCTAATCCCTTTTTCAGAAAAGTGGTTTCCAAAGGATTGTAGACAATATCATAAAGAAAATGCTGCCCATTCAATGCTTCGTAAGGAATGGGGGGGCAATCTGCTTCCTTGGGGTGCATTCCAAGTGGTGTCGTATTTACAATGAGGCCAACAGACTCCATGAGAGATGGCAATGCCTCATACGAAACGACTCCTTCACCCGCTTGACGTGATACCTTAATAACAGGAATCCCTAAATCTTCAATCGCCGATATAACCGCTTTGGCAGCACCCCCTTGACCCAAAACTAATGCATGAAGTGATTTAAAATACGGGTATGCGGACCATTCTGTCAAGGTTCTTTGGAAACCAAAATAATCCGTATTGTACCCGCGCGTGCGTCCATCCGGCAAAATTTTAATGGTATTCACGGCACCAATACGTGCTGCAGCAGGATCAATCTCATCAAGGTAAGGGATGATTTGCTGCTTATAGGGTATCGTTACATTAAAACCTTTGATTGATTCTGTTCCTAATAGCGCTGGATAATCTTCTATAGATGAAATCTCAAATTGCGTATAGGCATGCGTATCCTTGTAGCCTAATTGCTCAAATTTTTCTGTAAAATAGCGCTTTGAAAAGGAATGACCTAAAGGATATCCAATCAGTCCGAACAGGGATTTCATCTTATTTCTTAGAGAATTGTTGCTTGAGAACTCCAAGGATAATGGGCAATATCGATACGCCGACGATTCCCAAAACGACTTTCTCAAAATTATCTTTTATCCAAGCATTATCTCCCAAGAAATAACCCGCAAGTGTAATGCTAATCACCCAGAGGCAAGCCCCAACAACACCAAAAATTAAATAAACAGGATATGACATTCGGCCAGCACCAGCAACGAAGGGAGCAACGGTACGAACAATCGGAATAAATCGTGCTAAAATGACCATTTTAGAACCATATTCCGCATAAAAAGACTCCGTTTTCTCAATATGCTCGCGCTTTAAAAACAAGATTTTTTCTCGACTCTTTACCCATTCACTGAAGTTTCGACCAATGTAATAATTCAATTGATCACCCAAAAGTGCAGCGATAATCATCAAAGGGATCACCGTCGTTAAGCTGAGTTGGCCACTTGCCGAGGCCAATAACCCAACAGAAAACAACAAGGAATCTCCTGGCAACAAGGGCATGATAACAAATCCTGTTTCGACAAAAATAATGGCGAACAACAAGGCATAAGTCAACGACCCGTTTGCTGCAATAAAATCACTTAAAAACGTCAATGGGTCTTTAAGTAAATCAAGTATAATTTGAAGCATCTGTTATTTATCTAAGAAATGATCGAAGGTGTCGCCACGTAAACCCAAACGTATCGTTTCTAACGAAATTACCTCGTGAGGAGCAATATTCCCTACGTTGACATTGGCTCCAACCAATTTCACAAACCAAACTTGTTGAGATTTCTGCGGAGCTTCCCAAATGATTTTTTCTTCAGGAATTTCAGTCAAAATTTCTTCAACTAAGCCTTGTCGAACTTCTCCAGAGGAGCGGAATAGTCCCACATTACCACCTTCTCGTGCTTCTCCAATAACCTTCCAAGATCCCGCTTCTAATTCCATCCGCATCAATTTAATCCACTTATACGGTGGAATTATTTTAGCTTCATCTTTGGAACCTACTTCAGACAATACCGTCACTTGTTGAGACAAGGTGCGAATAAATTCACATTTAACATCTGATTCCATTTCCACTGAACCATCCGAAACCTCCGCATATTCCATCCCATATTGGTCTAAAACACGGCGATATTCATCAAATTGCCCACGAATGTAGAAAGCTTCAAAGAGCGTTCCTCCGAAATAAACAGGAATACCTGCTGATTTATACAAGGCTAACTTTTCCTTTAAGTTAGGGCTTACATAAGAAGTAGCCCAACCCAGTTTTACAATATCGGTATGGCCGGCACCCATTTCCAAGAAATCCTCTACTTGGCGTAGGCTTAAACCTTTGTCCATGACCATCGTCAAACCTTTTTGTCTCGGTTTGGTTGTCCTTTCGGGTATTTGATTCAAATTGTAATTCATACGATCAACAAGCTTGTTATGAAATTATTTATTAGCGGGCATTATCCTACAAAAATAAGCATAACATCTGACTGAGACAAACACTAAGTTCTTCGAAGATGAAACAACAAATCCCAAAATCATCCTATATTTGTCACAAAACTTACACACACAATGAAAAAAACAATTGCACTACTGCTTTACCTTACACTCACACAAATTCCATTGTTCGCCATAAGCAATGGTGACACCATTTTAGGCGAATGGATTTCCGAAAACAAAGACGGCAAAATCGTCATTTTTAAGCAAGCTGACCGCTATTATGGCAAAATTACCTGGGGGAAAACACCTGGTAGAAAAGATACCAATAACCCCGATAGCCGTTTGCGAAACCGTGAACTCGTGGGTAGTATCATTCTAAAAGAGTTTGTATTTAAAGGTGGCAGTTGGGAAAACGGCACGATTTACGACCCAAATTCTGGAAAAACATATGACTGTATTTTAAAGGTAAAAGACAATAATCAAAAATTAGATATTCGCGGATTCGTAGGCATGGCCATGTTTGGCAGAACGTCCACCTGGTCTCGAAATTAATTTTTATCCGCCTAAGTAATATCATGAAACCAAACGAAAAAATACTCGCTTATTTACAAGCGAATTTGAACAAAAAAATTGCCGATGGGAATCCTAATCCCATCTCCACATGGCTAGATGGAACACTCATTAATGCTTCTGCTGGCTCAATTACTGCTGAATTTACCGTACGCGAAGATCAGTGTAATCACGCGCAAGTACTGCATGGAGGAATTATTACAACA
This sequence comes from Bacteroidota bacterium, assembly GCA_041191865.1. Classification (GTDB taxonomy): domain Bacteria; phylum Bacteroidota; class Bacteroidia; order Cytophagales; family Spirosomataceae; genus Aquirufa. Next base: position 16,618 of record JBEEOB010000072.1, on the reverse strand, counting down.
ATCTTGGACGAGATTATGGGGATGACCCTCATCACGGTGGAGATTGAACACCTATATGTGACTATTAACCTCCATGTTGATTTCTTATTTGGTGCAAAAGCTGGAGAAAAAGTCACGGCCGTATCTGAAGTTTATCGAGTAGGCAAAAAAATAGCCAATGTTGAAGCAAAACTTTATAATGCGGAAGGCAAATTATTAGCGAAAAGCACGAGCAATTTAGCCGCCACTTCGATACCAGTACAGTTTTAAGATAATACCTGGTAAACGATAAAGGCCGACAAATACGCCAAAGCAGTCATATAAAGAAACTGAATTGTTGGATATTTCCATGATTTTGTCTCTCGATAAGTCGTTGCTAGCGTACTCATGCATTGCATGGCAAATGCATAAAATATCAACAATGAGAAACCGAGCGCCGCATCATAAAGCGGCTTTCCTGTTGCTGGATTAATTTCAGCACGCATCCGATTTTTAATCGTCGCATTTTCATCATCGACTTCTCCACCTAAACTGTAAATAGTCGACATTGTGCCCACAAACACTTCACGTGCAGCAAAGGAAGTAATTAACGCGATACCAATCTTCCAATCATAGCCCAGCGGTTTAATGACTGGCTCAATGAAATGTCCAAAATGCCCCGCATAGGATTGCTCCAATTTCTCTGCAGCAACTTTATTGGCCAAAGCTGTTTCGGATAATGTTGGATTCGCTTGCCGTACCGATTGCTCAACCAGAGCCAAACTGTCACCAGGCCCGTAACTCGCGAGTACCCAAAGGACAATTGAAATAGCCACAATAATTTTACCTGCTTCAAAAACAAATGCTTGAACCGAATTATAAATCGACAAAGCCATGTGTTTAAATCGGGGACCTTTGTAAGTTGGCAACTCCATAATAAAATAGCTCTTTTCCTTTACCTGCAAGACTTGTTTCATCACCCATGCCGACAAGATTGCCATGAAAAAGCCCAATAAATACAAGCCAAACAAAGCTAAGCCTTGCAGATTAAACATACCAAACAAGGTGCTTTTCTCCGGAACAACTAAAGCGATTAATACGGTATAAATAGGTAAACGGGCTGAACAGGACATCAAAGGCGTCACCATAATCGTAATCAATCGATCTTTCCACGAGCCTATAGATCGCGTACTCATAATGGCTGGAACGGCACATGCCACACCCGACATAAGAGGAACAACCGACTTTCCATTTAAACCAAAGCGACGCATCAATTTGTCCATAATGAACATAACGCGAGACATATAACCCGTTTCCTCCAACATGGAAATAAAGAAAAACAAGAAGGCAATTTGAGGGACAAATATTAACACCCCACCAATTCCGGCAATTAGCCCATCAGTTAATAAACCCGTCAAAGCGGAAGCAGGCAAAATCCCTTTTAAATAATCATTCAACTGAGCGACACCACCATCAATTGCATCCATCGGATAAGCTGCCCAAGTAAATACTGCCTGAAACATCAAGAATAAAATGCCCAAGAAAATAAGATATCCACCTACAGGATGTAAAAAAAACTTGTCCAGTCTGTCAGTCATCGTTTTGACCGGAGGGGCATCCCATTGGCGATTTAAATTTATCACACAACGTTCGACGATCTCAGATAAGGCCTCATAGCGCTTAACGGTTTCGGATGTTTTATATGATTTTGAATCGAAACGATGTTTCGCTTGCAAACGGTCAAATCCCATGCGTTGTTCATTCGAAAACATTTTCATGCGATCATGTTCCATCAACCACAGCAAGGAACGATATGGATCCGCCTCACCAAATTGCGCAGTAATATCGGCTAACAAATCATCGCCCACAGGCAATGGTAAAGCATCATTCGAGGCATAACGGTTTTTCAAGGTTTTTTCTACAGCCAAACGCAAACCATTCACGCCAATACCCTTTTTCGCATTGATTTCTGCCACCTCAATGCTTAACTCACGAGCGAGCTTAATGGAGTTAATCACAAAGCCTTGACTTTCCGCAACATCAACCATATTCAACGCCAAAACCGTTGGAATGCCTAAATCGCGCACTTGCGAAAACAATAATAAATTGCGCTTTAAATTAGATGCATCCGCCACCACGATCGCCATATCCGGATAATCAGGGTGCGATGGATTGCCTAAAATATTGATAACTAATTCTTCGTCGATGGACTTGGGATAAATGCTGTAAATACCTGGCAAATCAAGTACCTCAACTTTGGAATTTGGCTCTAACTCCCATATTCCCGTATGTTTGTCCATGGTAACCCCCGGAAAATTTCCTGTCTTCTGATTCAAGCCCGTAAGGCTATTGAACAGCGACGATTTCCCCGCATTTGGATTCCCGATTAAAGCTATTTTAGGTAGTTTGGACAAAATTTATAGGGTTTTAACTTGAATGGTAGCCGCCTCTTCTTTTCGCATACTTAACGTATATCCCGAAACTTTAATGGCAATCGGATCGCCAAAAGGCGCCTGATGTGTTAATTCAATCACAGTACCAGGCAAACAACCCATTTCTAATAATTTCAATGAAAGCAATTCGTCAGTAAAGCCTATAATTTCCGCCTGCTCTCCCACCTTTAAATCCGCTAAAGTTACCGACATTAAATTTTACTTATTTAGAATTGTTCAAAATTAGGACAAATGTACTAAGTATTTCCGACCTAAAAAATGATAAGTTACAGTTTTGCTGTAATTGATTTGAATTAGCTAAAATACTGAAGGGATTATACTTTAAAGCAAATTTTCTATTGTAAATTGCATGTCCTTTAAGGAAATCGAGGCATGATCCTGAATGAAATACACGTGTTGGTTAAAAAGGAGCTACATCTTGAGTGGCGACAGCGCTATGCCTTGCATGGTTTACTCTTGTATTTAGCGTCGACCATCTTCGTTTGTTACCTCTCCTTTAAAGCCAAACAACAAGCGATTAACCCGATTACTTGGAACACATTGTTTTGGATTATTATGCTTTTTATAGCCATTAACGCCATCGGAAAAAGCTTTACGCAGGAATCAAACCAACGGAACTTATTTTATTATACCTTAGTCAGTCCTGAGGCGATCATTTATTCGAAAATCATCTACAATTCCCTCATGATGATCGGAATTTCATTGGTGGGCTTCTTTTTTTATTCCTGGGTTATGGGAAATCCCGTTGGCAATATCCCCTTATACTTGGTCGCCATCGTACTTGGAGGCATCGGATTTGCCTCGAGCTTATCCTTGATGGCAGGCATTGCTGCACAAGGGGAAAATTCGGCCACACTCATGGCTGTTTTAAGTTTTCCCATCATCATTCCCTTGTTATTATTGATTTTAAAATTGGCCAAAAGCGCCATGGATGGCATATCAATTCAGGAAAACTGGGATGAAATCGCTATTCTGAGTTCGCTCGATACCATTGTCATTGTTTTATCCGGAATTCTATTCCCGTTTATATGGAAACATTAAAAAAACATTACGGTAAAATCCTCTGCATGATTTTGCTTTACTTCACGGTTTATGCGGGGTTTGAAGGGAAAGTTCCCCGACAGCCCATCTTAAATGAAACGGTTCGGAATCTATATTTCCACGTAACGATGTGGTTTAGCATGATTTTCCTATTAGGAACATCTGTTTATCATTCAATCAAATATTTGCGTTCGGGTGATGTACAAGCAGATTTAAAATCTTATGCCTACGTTGAAACGGGCTTAGTATTTGCCTTAATGGGCCTAGCAACGGGTAGCTTTTGGGCGAAATTCACTTGGGGTGACTGGTGGACAAACGATCCAAAACTGAATTCCGTTGCCGTTGGTTTATTGATTTATTTAGCCTACCTCCTTGTTCGTTCTTCACTTCCCGAGGAACAACAAAAAGCACGTGTATCCTCGGTCTATAACATCTTTGCGTTTGTCGTGTTTATGGTATTGATATGGATTCTTCCGCGCATGACAGATTCGTTACACCCCGGAAATGGTGGAAATCCGGGTTTCAACTCCATGGACTTAGACAACCGCATGCGCATGGTGTTTTACCCAGCCATTATCGGTTGGACCTTACTAGGCTTCTGGATCGCAGGCTTGCGCATTCGTATCAAACAATTAGACCAACAAATTGACGAAAACAACTAACATGAAAAAATACATTTTCAGCTTATTCATGGCGCTAATTTCCTTTGCTGGACAAGCACAAGCACAAGTAGAAATGGCCGACCAATTTCGTGCCGATGGGAAAATCTATGTGGTTATTGCCATCGTGGCAATCATTTTAACCGGCATATTCATTTATCTATTCCGTTTAGATAATAAAATCACAGACTTAGAAAAACGCATCAAATGAAAAAGACACATATCGTCGGGCTCATACTAATCGCGATTGCTATCGGCATCATCCTGATTACAACAGGTGATGCAAGTACCTATGTGGGATTCGATGAGGCGGAACGCATTAGCCAGCAAGATCCTAACCAAAAGGTGCACGTGGTAGGCAAATTGAAAAAAGATGCCGCCGGAAAAATTGTTGGCATGTTGTTTAATCCAGCCCTGGATGCGAATCGACTTGAATTCATCGTTGAAGATAGTTTGGGCAGAGAAAACCAAGTAGTTTATTCCGCTCCGAAACCCCAAGATTTCGAAAAATCGGAAAAGATTGTTTTGGTCGGAAGTATGAAGCCTGATAAGATTTTCTATTGCGATAAAATTTTACTTAAGTGCCCGTCTAAATACCAAGAAGGGAAAATATCTGCCGACTCAAGCGCCTCGTTAGAAGCCAAAAAATAATATGATACACGAAACCATTGGACAGATTGGGCATGCGCTCATTATTGTTTCCTTCGTTACTGCCTTGTTGGCAACTTATGCCTACTTTCGATCGAGCCAAGAAGAATCGTTAGCAAATGATTGGCGTCAAACCGCACGCACCCTCTTCTTCTTACACCTAGCTGCTGTAATCGCTGTAGCCACGACGCTGTATATTATCATTTACAACCATTATTTCGAGTACCATTACGCTTTTTCACATGCCTCCAAAGCGCTTCCTATCGCCTACATAGTATCCTGTTTCTGGGAAGGCCAAGAAGGATCGTTCTTACTATGGATATTTTGGCAAGCCTTATTAGGCGTATTACTCATGTTCCGCAACCCTAAATGGGAAAGTCCTGTTATGACGGTTTTTGCCCTTGTGCAAACCTTCCTAACTTCCATGATTTTAGGTGTCATCATCCCAGGAATCGAATTGAAAATCGGCTCATCTCCTTTCTTATTGTTGCGTGAAGCGCAACCTGATTTGCCGGTTTGGAGTATGCAGCCCAACTTTATTCCATTGGATGGTCGGGGTTTAAATCCTTTGTTACAAAACTATTGGATGGTCATCCACCCGCCTACCCTCTTCTTAGGTTTTGCCTTAACATTAGTTCCGTTTGCGTTTTTAATTGCCGGTCTTTGGAAAAAGCAATTGACCGAGTGGATCACACCTGCCTTGCCTTGGTCGCTATTTGGAGGTGGCGTATTGGGCGTTGGTATTATGATGGGCGCCTATTGGGCCTATGAAACCTTAAACTTTGGAGGATATTGGAACTGGGATCCTGTGGAGAATGCGTCTTTCGTACCCTGGTTGGTATGGATCGGAGCTATTCACACGATGATTGCCTACCGAAATTCGAGCTCAGCGCTGAAAACGTCCATTATCTTGGTGATTACGACCTTCATTCTCGTGCTTTATTCAACCTTCCTTAACCGTTCAGGTATCTTAGGAAATGCATCGGTGCACTCATTTACCGACTTAGGATTATCAGGGCAATTGCTCCTGTACATGGGAACATTTTTAGTAGGCGCCATCGCCTTAGCCTGGTACCGCTGGAAAGATTTACCAACCGACGAGAAAGAATTGGGGGTATACTCTCGTGAGTTTTGGATATTCGTAGGAGCTTCGGTTTTGGGACTTTCTGCATTCCAATTAACCTTTACGACTTCCATTCCCGTTTACAATAAAATCGCGGAGGCTTTTGGCTTGGTTTCAAACATCGCGCTACCAGCCGACCAGGTGGAACATTACAGTAAAATTCAAATTTGGATATTTATCGGCATCGCCGTATTAAGTGCGGTAGGTCAGTTTGTTTGGTGGGGAAAACTAAAAGATAAAACCCAATGGAAAGCCTTGTGGAATTCCGTTTTGGTCGCAACATTATTAACGGTGCTATTCGTTAATCTAGGCAAAATCTTTACCCCATCGTACATCGTATTATTGTGGTCGAGTTTATTTTCGGCATACGCGAACGGAAGTATATTGTGGTTTTTGGCACGTCAGAAAATATCAATCGCAGGAGGTGCTTTATCACACGTTGGTTTAGCTGTGATGCTGATTGGTATATTATTCTCTTCGGGTTATTCCAAAGTTGTTTCGCTAAACCGTTCAGGCTTTGCGATTTCAAACAAAGTGGAACAATTCACCAAAGATGATAACAAAGAAAACAAGGAAAATCTACCTTTGTGGTTAGGCCAAGGTGCCCAAATGCAAGATTATTTGGTCACCTATAAAGGCCGCAAGATTGCCTTGCGTGGCAAAGCGGGTTATTACAATAAAAAGGATTTTGAGATCATTGAAGGGGATTTTCATGCCGTGGCACTACGAGATGTTGTCTCGAATGGTGAATCCGTTGCAAAAAAGGGAGATACCGTTACGGTTGAGCCAGAGAATAATTATTACGAATTGGAATTCAAAAATGCGGAAGGAAAAGCGGTTTCTCTTTTCCCACGCTGGCAAGTAAACCCTAAAATGGGAACAGCCATTTCGCCCGACATCAAGCATGCCTTTAGCCACGACATTTATACCTATGTTTCCTTAGACCCTCGGTTAGCCGCTGAAGCTGGCGAAGAAAAGCAATGGAGCCAAACGGTTAATTCAACTGTCATGGTAGGTGACACACTATTCTTAAATGATTTTGTCGCAGTGCTGAAAGAAGTAAGTCGCGTAACAAAACTAGAAGGATTTGAATTAGGTGTGAATGATGCGGCGGTACAAGCCCACTTCCTAGTGCTCGGTAAAAATGATCAAAAATTTGAATTGAAACCTACCTTCATCATCAAGGATGGAATGGTCGCGATGCCCGCTTATGAAAGTGAAGAAACGGGAATCAAAATCAAATTCACAACCATCAATCCGAAGACGCAGCAGTTTAGCTTTGCAGTCAATACGACCCAACAAGACTTAATTATTATCAAGGCCCTTGAAAAACCGTACATAAATTTGGTTTGGATTGGATCAATCATGATCTTTATTGGTCTTTTCATCGCAACGTTCCGTCGAACAGAAAAACCCATTGCCTCATGAGCCGCAGTGAAAAACTAAGTTTATTTATGGCCATTGGATTCCTTATTATTTGGGTCCTAGATTTAAACTCGCCCACTCCCAAGGAAATTCAAGGAATGTTTTGGCAAGAAATTGGCTATCATTATAGTTGGCTCATGTTCGCCGTAGGTTGTCTTTTTTATTACCAATTCGCACGTAACGAGCGAATATCCAAGGAAGACAAGAACAAAAAGAAATAATATGCCCGACCCCGAATATACCATACAGAGTGCCCAAATCATTGGAATCATTACATCCATGGTTTTTTCTGCCTTCTTTTCTGGCGTGGAGATGGCATTCGTTTCTTCCAACAAATTATATTTCGAATTAAAGGCGAAACAGGATATTTTAAGTGCGAAAATCATCTCGCATTTTAACAAAACCCCATCGCGTTTCATCGGTACCATGTTGATCGGCAATACGCTATCACTCGTAGCCTATGGCATCTTCATGGAAGAGTATTTGCATCACTTGATTCTTGCGAACATTCCCCTTATCCAAAATGAATTATTCGCTCGTTTATTGGCATCCGTGCTCGCAACCATCTTGATTCTAACCACTTCGGAGTTTACCCCCAAAAGCATCTTCTTGATCAATCCAGATGCCATTTTGGAATTTTTAGCTATCCCGATATGGGTCATTCATACCCTCATGTTTCCATTGGTTTGGTTAACGGTAGGTTTGTCTAAATGGTTTATTACCAAAGTTCTTCGCTTAGCCTATTCGGAAGAAAAACCGGCGTTTGGGCTGACAGATTTAAACCATTACCTCCAAAATTTGAACCGCAAAGTTTCGACCGAAGAGGAAAACGAGGTTGATACGAAAATTTTCCACAATGCGCTAGAATTTAAGCAGGTTAAAGTGCGCGATTGCATGATTCCTCGCACCGAAATCACCGCCATAGAACTGGAAGAAGGCATCGAAGGCCTAACTAAGACCTTTATTGAAAGTGGACACTCGAAAGTATTGGTCTACAAAGAAACGTTGGAGGAAGTGATTGGCTATTGCCATTCATTGGCGCTCTTTAAAAAACCCAAAGACTTACAATCCATCTTAACCCCAATCCCAATTGTTCCAGAGGCTATGCCCGCGAATGATTTAATGATTAAATTTTCCAAAGAACGTAAATCATTAGCCATCGTCGTAGATGAATTCGGAAGTACATCCGGCTTAGTCAGCATGGAGGATGTGATGGAGCAGATTTTTGGAGAGATTCAAGATGAATACGATGACTCGGAAGATTGGATTGAAAAACAATTGGATGAAAATACATTCGTTTTGTCGGGTCGACACGAAATTGATTACCTAAACGAAAAGTACGAATGGAACTTGCCTGAGGGCGATTATGAAACGCTGGGTGGGATGTTAATAAGCCTGTATGAAGATATCCCTGAAGTAAACGAAACCATCATTCTGAGTCCTTTTCAATTCCAAATCATGACCGTAACCGATGCACGCATCGACACAGTCAAAGTCATAATTACAGGCAAAATCGTTCAGAAAGAAGAAATTAAAGGGAAGCATTAATTACACGTTGCAGCGTTTGGCACTTCATTTGTGTCTCTTGCCATTCCTTTTCAGGATCTGAGTCCTCCGTGATGCCACATCCCGCGTAGTAAGTAGCCTGATTATGACGAATCTGTACCGTTCGTAGGTTGACAAACAAATGCGTTTCAGAAGACAAATTAACAGGCCCCAAATAACCACTGTACAAGGAACGATCATGTTTTTCTGTCTTCAAGATCCAAGCTAAAGCAGCCTCTTTAGGTGTTCCGCATACCGCCGAAGTGGGATGCAACAACCCCAACATTTGTGTGATTAAATGAGGATATGTGAGTTCACGTGTACTCACAAGATATTCTGTCTTCAAGTGCATCAAATTCCCTGCCAACACCGTTTTAGGGCCATTTTCAATGTATTCTCGCAAGCGAATTTTCTTGAAACATTCGATGATATAACGGCTTACAAAGGCTTGCTCCTCAATCTCCTTCTGTGACCAGCGTGCTTCAGAAGGCGCTAAGGCATGTCCATCTGAATCAAGTCCCGACTGCGTACCCGCCAATGAAATTGTCCGAAATATGCCCTTCGAATCTTGCGATACTAAGGTTTCAGGCGTGGCGCAAAGCCAAATATTTTGTAAGTCGGGCAAATAAATCGCCGAAACAAATGCTGATGGGTACATTTGGCAAAGACGTTCAAAAGCATCACATAAATCAAAATTTGAATCGAGCGTTTGTACGTCCACACGAGATAAAACAACCTTCTGAAATTGACCGATTTTGATCTGCTCGATGGAACGAGCGACCTGTTCTTTAAATTGAACCTTCTGTGTGATATCCTCCGGAAACGAGCCCTTGGCATTTTGATTCATGCTAGGATTCGATACTGATTTAAATAGCAACGAGGAGGCTTTCAAAAAATAAGGCTGACCTACAAAGGGACCTACTAAAAAACCTGGGCCTAAATCCTCCAACTGATCCGCCTCCGTTCGAATGCCTCCGCCTAAATCTTGCAAGAGAACCTGTTGGCTTTGATTCGGAAGACGCCACATCGCAAGCGCAGTCCCATGGATAGGGGCCTGTTTCCAAATTTCTTTCCAATCGGTATTTAGCTCAGACATTAATCTACTTTCAAGATAGCTACAGTTAAACGACTTGCACAGATCAATTGTTCTGCCTCATCGTGAATTTTAATGTCATAAACATGTAATGTTTTGCCAATGCGCAAAGGAATACAGGTTCCCACAACATAGCCTCCGCGGGCCGACTTCAAATGATTGGCATTTATCTCAACCCCTACCCCTTTGTATTGGTGCATATCAGGGACGGCCAACAAAGCTGCAATACTTCCTATGGTTTCGGCTAACACAACGGAAGCTCCGCCATGTAATAAGCCAAAAGGCTGCTTAGTCCGATGATCAACGGGCATTTTGGCTTTAATGAATTCAGCAGTTATTTCGATAAATTCAATCCCAAGATGTTCGATCATGTTGCCGCGGCTCCAAGCGTTGATCTCATCCAAACTGATGGAAGTATTAAACATATAATTCGTATTTTTGTGCCGTAAAATTCGCAATTATTTAGCGAAATCAATCTCAATTCAACCAATTAATATGCATCGCATCAAAGACATCTACCTAATTCGACATGGGGAAACCGACTATAACCGCATGGGAGTTGTTCAAGGGAGTGGAATCGATGCAGATTTGAATGCATTAGGCCAGCAACAGGCAAAAGCTTTTTTTGAGCATTACCAAGATTTACCCCTTGACAAAATATATACTTCTGCATTAAAGCGAACACATCAGTCGGTCAATGGTTTTATTGAAAAGGGATTACCCTGGGAACAACATGCGGGATTAAACGAAATCTCTTGGGGAATTCGCGAAGGGCGCACACCGAATAATGACGATGACCAATACTATCGAAACCTCGTTCGTACATGGCGCGAAGGGCAAGTAGATATTCCATCCGAAGAAGGTGAAAGCCCGATGGATGTACTAGAAAAACAAAAACCCGTTGTCGAGTTAATCCTTTCAAGACCTGAAGAAAGACATATATTAATCGCCATGCACGGTCGGGCGATGCGCGTACTACTGACGCATTTATTCGAAAAACCTTTGCATGACATGGATACCTTTGGGCACCAAAACTTGTGCCTTTACCACCTGCAATACGACTACCAAACGCAGAAATTCAACGCCATTAAAGCTAATCATACCGCTCACTTACAAGGGCTGCCTGATTGCATGTAAGTTATGACAAGAAAGCGCCTGTATTGGACCTTGCAATGTTTCGGCTGGTTTGCCTGGGCGCTGAATGAGGCTTTGCTCTACACCAATCAGTATGGATGGAAATGGGCCTGGGTCTTTTCTTCCATGGCGAATATTGCACTCGCCATTTTCTTAACACATCAGTATCGCCGCATAACCAAACGTTTTCGCTGGCAGGATAAGAATTTGTGGCAAATGCTCCAATTGAATTTTCTGGCGCTTGTATGCATGGCACTACTATTGATGGCCCTAAACATCCCCTTAGACTATATTTTCTTACAAGAAAACTATGACGTCAGTTTGAGCCCATTCATTCTCATTCAGATTTTTTTCAATTTTATCAAACCGCTCGCGATTTGGGCATTGATTTACTTCTTTTTTCAATATTCCAACAAGCGCTTGGAAATGGAACGGGAAAACGACCAATTAGAACGCGCGATTTTAGAAACAGAAGGAAAGGTTTTACGAGCGCAAATGAATCCGCATTTTGTATTTAATGCATTAAACAGCGTTCGCGCATTGATTACCGAAGACCCACAAAAAGCTAAAAAGGGCATTAACCAATTATCGAAATTATTGCGTAGTTCTTTATTAACCGAACGCAAGAAAACGATTGCCTTGGCGGAAGAACTCGAAACCATTACGGATTACTTAGCTTTGGAAAAAATACGTTACGAGGATCGTTTGGAGTGGAAAATTTCCGTTGACCCAGCTTGCGCTAAGGCACAAATTCCGCCCATGTTGCTACAAACACTCGTGGAAAATGGCATCAAACACGGTATTTCTAGATCCGTGAAAGGTGGCGTAATCGAGTTGTCCGCGCAAAGAGCAGATAACATGCTACAGATTTCGGTGATAAATCCCGGACATCTCAAGCCGAGTAAAGAAACGAACGCAGGGGTAGGACTGTTAAATTCTCAAAATCGTTTGCAGTTATTATACGGCAAAACCGCTCAAATCGAACTTCAACCACTAAACAAAAATCAAGTATGCGCAATCGTAACATTGCCCTATCTTGAAGAAATTTAATCCATATGAAAGCAATCATCGTAGACGACGAGCGTTTAGCACGCAATGAACTGAAACGCTTATTAGAGAACTTTCCACACATCGAAGTCATTGCAGAGGCTTCGAACACGGATGAGGCTTCGGCCTTATTGGAATCCCTACAACCCGATGTCTTATTTCTCGATATTCAAATGCCCGGAAAAACAGGTTTTGAATGGTTGGAAAGTTGGGATGGCTTCTTACCCGAAGTCATTTTCACTACGGCGTTTGACGAATATGCGCTTAAGGCTTTTGAGGTAAATGCGCTGGATTACGTCTTAAAACCCATCGAACTTGCACGCTTAAGCGAGAGCATTCAAAAACTCGACAAAAGACAGATTCAACATACACAGACAATCGCCTCTCCACATCATGTATTAGGGGCACAAGACCAAATATTTGTAAAAGATGGTGAACGATGCTGGTTTGTTCGCCTAGATCGAGTTCGCTTATGCGAATCGATGGGCAATTATGTTCGATTGTTTTTTGATGACCAAAAACCCTTAGTACTTAAATCATTAAATGCGTTGGAAGAACGCTTAGATCCGAAGGTTTTCTTTCGTGCCAATCGCAAACACATCATCAATTTGAATTACATCGATAAAATCGAACCCTGGTTTTCGGGTGGATTACAAGTGACTCTTTCCGGTAAAGGGGAGAAAATCGAGATCTCAAGACGCCAATCGATTCGTTTCAAGGAATTACTCTCCCTTTGATCGTTTGGGTGCTTCGCCTAAAAGAAAACCATAAGCCTCCAACGCGGGCACATGGTCAAAAATGACCTTCAAAATCGCCGTTAATGGAAGGGCCAATATCAAACCTGGAATTCCCCAAATCATTTCGCCAGCTAACAAGGCCAACATAGCGACCATGGGATTAATACTAACCTTAGATCCAATCACCAGGGGTGTGATGAAATTAGCCTCCACGAATTGGACGGCAGCAACCCAAGCAATAACGCCCAAGGCATAATTAGGCCCTAAACTTGCCAAAGTCAAGATAATTGGCAAGGCAGCTCCCACCCAAATACCGATATAAGGAATTAATAATAGAATACCTGTCAAGCAGCCGAAAAACATAAAATAATCAACGCCAATCCACCAAAACCCTGCGACACAAAGCAAGGCAACAATCAACATAACAGCTAGCAAACCTACTAGATAACTTTGCACAACGGTGCCCGTTTTTTGCATAATACCTTGCAAAACTGTCCGCTCCGTAGTAGGGAATACCCGAGCTAGGAAATCGGCAAAAAACTGCCGGTAATACAAAAAGAAAAAAACAAAAATAGGAACAATGATGAGGGTCGTAACTCCGTGAATAACAGTCCCAAAAGTCGTTGTAATAATATCTCCTGAGTTCTTCAAGAGGTTTATGGTCTGATTACTCACCTCCAACATTTGTTTTTTACGTGAGATATTCAAGTTATGAGATAAGAAACTTTGCAAGCCCGAAATCCATTTTTCCGCTTTGCGAATAAACATAGGCCAATCGCTCACAAATTCAGCTATTTGGCCCACGAGTAATAAAAGCAATAAGCCAATACATACGAACATAATCAAGATGCAAAGCGCGATGGCCATGGACCGCGCAACACCCTTAGATTCCAACCAAGAACAAATCGGCAAGACAAGCATCGCCAATATCATTGAGAACGAAAGAAGAATCAAAAGATCTTGCAATAAATACAATCCCAAAACAACAAGGGAAATGCTGATTAGCACAGCGGCTAAACGAACGGAATAAGCAGTATCTTTAGACATGATTCAATTAAATGTATTTCAAATTACGTAAAATTTAACAATTTAGTAACTTAGACCTCTCTATCTTTGCCACATCATTTTAACATCCAACGCGCTTAAACCATGAGTAAAACGCTAAATCAAGCGAAAATTTTATTGGTCGACGACGATCCGGATATTCTGGAGCTTTTGGAATACAATTTAGCAAAAGAAAACTACCAATTAGCAAAAGCTTACGACGGCAAGGAAGCCTTGGAAATCGCACAGACTTTCAAACCTGCACTTATCATCATGGATGTTATGATGCCCATCATGGATGGCATTGAGACTGCGCGTAAAATGAAATTGATGCCCGAGCTTAAAAATACCCTCATATTGTTTTTAACAGCCCGCGGCGAAGAGTTTACCGAAGTAGCTGCTTTCGATGCAGGAGCGCACGATTACATCATCAAGCCCATTAAACCACGTGCTTTAGTAAGCCGAATTAATGCCTTGTTGAAGCGAGAAACTTCCGAGGAATCACAAGATATCATTGAAATAGGAGGCTTAGTAATTAATCGTACACAATATGCAGCTACCTTCGAAGGGCGCGCCTTGATTCTACCCAAAAAAGAATTTGAACTACTCTCTTATTTAGCTAAAAACCCGAATAAGGTTTTCAACCGCGACGAATTATTGGAAAAAGTTTGGGGGGCAGATGTTTATGTCGTTGAACGCACCGTGGATGTCCACATCCGCAAATTGCGTGAAAAAATCCCAGAACATTACATTAAAACCTTAAAGGGCGTCGGCTATTTATTCTCGATTGAGAAGGCCTAAATAGCAGATATCATTGTCCTGTAACTGAAAGTTGTAGCATAGGTGCTATGCCTTGCCCTGTCAAATATTGATACACCGGCAACCAGATTGCCTTATCCGAAGATCTTGTATAAAAATGGGGTTGATTCTTATATTTCCCCATGCCTACTCGAGCAACTGCCAACCCTGACAACTTGGTTTGTGGCATTAAATAAATTACCACAGCCAATCCTCCCATAGGTATACTTATATTTTCTGAACCCAAGTAAAAGTCTTGCCATCCCGATTTTTGTCTCATCAAGATTAATTCCCGAGTCTTAATCAACTGCTCGGGTTGTCCATTTTTCCCAACTGTATAAAAAGCCACCCTGAAAACGTAACTCGTTGGATGGTTATCGGTAAAGCAAATAGATAAATGGCTAAGTTTTTTAAACACTAATTCCTTCTGATTAAAAACAACTGCCAATTGAGAAGGTTCGATTAGCTGTAGGCCTTTGAAATTCTTACGATGAGGTTTTTCGGTTACATACCTGCCTGAAGTAAATTCAAATACTTGGACTTCATCCAATTCAACATTTCTTAAACTATCTACTTTCCCCTGAAGAATTGAAGGAGTGATTGTTGACAAAAACATGCTAAAAATTAATAACCGCAAATGTTTCACAAATAGTCGATAGAAAGTTTTCATTCAAATGATATTTATCAGTGGTCATCAATAGTACGTAATTTAAGGAAATCGGGATTATTAAAAACTGATAATCTGCTTTTGTTCAAAATAGGTTATTATGAATATCAATTTTTCCACTTCCCATCACTTATTTGTAACTTGCGGCTTCATGACAAGTCGGCTTATCCTTATCTGTTTACTGTTTAGTGTCTCACTGTTCGCACAGCATCCCAAACGCGAACTTCGTGGGGTATGGATTGCTACTGTGCAAAACATCGATTGGCCAAGTCCTCGGAATTACAATGCCATTAAACAACAGGAAGAGTTTCTGGATATCCTAAATTCACACCAACAAACCGGCATCAATGCCCTTTTTGTCCAAGTTCGTACGGCAGCAGATGCCTTGTATGCCAAAAGCGATGAACCCTGGTCAAGTTATTTGTCGGGCCTGCAAGGCCAAGCGCCCAAACCAACTTACGACCCGATGGCCTTCATGATTCAGGAGTCGCATGCCCGCGGCATCGAATTTCATGCTTGGTTGAATATGAATCGAGCGAGTATGTCTACCAAAAATTTATTAAGTGGCAATCACATTGTTCGACAGCATCCGGAATGGATGGTGATTTATAACAACCAACATCTATTTAATTTTGGCATTCCGGCAGTCAGACATTATATCACGCAGGTGGTCAAAAACATTGTGCAACAATACGACGTGGATGGCATACACTTCGATGATTATTTTTACCCATACCCGATCAAAGGGGCACATTTCAATGATGACGAAGCCTATGCCCAACACAAATTACCGAACGAGAGTTTGGCGGATTGGCGACGCAGAAACATCAATTTATTGATTGAGGAGATTTCTACGACAATTAAATCTGTGAATCCCCGCGTGAAATTTGGCATTAGTCCCTTTGGCATATGGCGACATAAAAGTTCAGATCCTGAATACGGTTCTCCCACGAGTCGCGGTTTACAATCCTATGATGATCTTTATGCCGATACAGAAAAATGGACAAAATCCGGTTGGCTGGATTATTTAGCCCCACAACTTTACTGGGGAACAACGCATCGTGTGGCGACATTTGGGCCATTAGCTAAATGGTGGAGTGAGCATGGCTATGGCAAACCCGTGTATATCGGACATGCCGCCTATCATCTCACCGACCAATGGAATGCGGCTGAATTATCGAAACAATTAGCGGAGGCGCGCAGTTTAAACCAGGTGCAAGGATCCATCTTTTTTAGCTCGAGTCAA
>JBEEOB010000071.1:0-13315 GCA_041191865.1 Bacteroidota bacterium | reverse complement strand
GTTTAGATTGACCAAATATCCGATAAAATTTAGAAATAAGAAACCGGTGAATTTCCCATTATTTATTGCCAGGCGAATTCGAAGCACCCAAGACACCTCCTTTTCCAAGACGGTGACCTATGTGGGCATTGGAACAATTGCCTTAGGTGCCGGGATCATCTTAATTGCTTTTTCCATTTTGTTTGGTTTCAAAAAAGCTATCCTCAATAAGATGATCAGCTTTTCAGGGGATATACGCATTAGTCAAATTTCGGCCAATCATTCCCTTTCGGAGTCACCCATGACGCGGAATCTTGCCTGGGAAAAACAAATTGAATCCATCGAGGGCATCGACCATCTGCAAGCGCACGTTCAGAAGCCTGGTATTATCGTGGGGAAAGAAAACATGTCGGGCGTAGTTATTAAAGGCATTGGCTCCGACATGCCTCAAACCCAAATTCAAGCGAATATGCGCGCAGGCAGTGCAAAAATCTATAAGCCACAAGATATTATCCTAAGTAAGAGTTTAGCAAAACAATTGAAAGTTAAATTAAACGAATCCCTGATACTCTATTTTTTAAGCCAACCCGAAAGACCGCGCAAGGTACATGTGAGCGGAATCTATGAAACGGGGCTTGAAGAAATGGACAAATTGATGGTTCTTGCCGACCGCTCTTGGGTGCAGAAAATGAATCAATGGACCGCAGATTCCATCGGGACATACGAAATCCACCTCGCTAAACCTGTATCCACACAAAGGATTTTAAATTCCTTGCCACACGAGTGGAAATTAGAAACGAGCGAAGAACTATACCCAGCGCTTTATGATTGGATGAAAATGCTTGACCGAAACATCGTCATTTTTATCAGCTTGCTCATGCTTGTTGCCTGCTTTAACCTCATTGCGACGCTCTGGGTACTCATCATGGAACGCGTACCCATGATTGGCCTTTTTAGCGCTTTAGGCGCTAATCACAAACAAATTCGAAGGATTTTCTGGTGGAATGGATTCTTCATTTTACTTCGGGGATTAGCATTTGCAAATGTATTTGCTGCGGGCTTTTGCTATTTGCAGGCAACCTACCAACTCATCCCCTTGGATCCTGAAAATTATTACATGTCGGCCGTACCCATCGAATGGGATCCCATCACCTGGATTTCGGTCAATTTAGGAACCATGTTGCTTGTGAGTTTGATGATTTACATCCCAACTCAATTAATAAAAAAACTAGAATTAAAAGATGCGATTAATTATAAAAATTAGCCTTTTTTGCTTCGTCTATACGGCGAGCTGGGCGCAAGGAATTCGCTACCAAGTGGATTTGCAACACATTCAACAAGATCGAGTTTCCGTACAAGTGTTCCTACCAGCTCAAAAAAGCAATAGCATCACTTTTTCATTCCCCAAACAGGTACCTGGAACATATTCCAACTACGATTTTGGTCGCTACATTCAAGGCTTCAAAGCCATCACTAAGGATGGAAAAAGTCTCCCTGTTAAACAAAAAAACATCAATCAATACCAGATTGAACAAGCTAATTTGCTTAGTCATTTGGAATATCAGGTCAATGATACATGGGATAGCCCGGAAATAAAAGGGGAATACATCTTTGAACCCGCAGGAACCAATATCCAAGCGGATTCATTGATAGCCTTCAATGTACATGGTTTTTTAGGCTATTTAGAAGGTCAGTCCGCATTACCCGTACAAGTTTCCATAGATCGACCTAAACATTTATACGGATCCACTTCATTAATGAATACGGGAAAAGGTACCCGCGATGTTTTTGCGAGTGCAAACTACCAAAGCCTCGTTGACTCACCCATTTTGTACAGTGAGGCAGATACGACGAGCATGCACTTTGGGGATACACAAATCTTGGTATCCGTCTATTCCCCTAACCATACCATAAGTTCCAAACAAATCGCCGACAACATTAAGCCTTTATTAATCGCACAACGCAATTACCTAGGAGGCAAATTCCCTGTGAAGCGCTATGCATTCATTATCGTATTGTCGGATAATTTAAAAGGCGGAAGTTATGGCGCCTTGGAACACAGCCATTCATCCTTTTATTACCTACCTGAAGGCACAATAGATCGATTAGGGCAAACCATCCGTGATGTATGTGCCCATGAATTTTTCCACATCATTACGCCGCTTTCCATTCACTCCGAGGAAATCGGAAATTTTAATTTCATCAATCCCCAAATGTCGGAACACCTTTGGCTTTATGAGGGACTTACGGAATATGCTGCACACCACATGCAATTGCAAGGTAAATTGATCGATCTGGATGCCTTCTTCCGTACCATCCAAGAAAAGAAGGAAACAATGGATATACAGTTCAAACAAGATGTTTCCTTTACAAACATGAGCAAACAAGTCCTAGGCAAATACAAAGATCAATATGCGAATGTATACCAAAAAGGGGCTTTGATTGGATTTGGATTGGATTTAACCTTAAGGCAATTAAGTAATGGCAAATGGAATAATCAGTTGTTATTGCAGGCCTTATCTAAGGAATTTGGCCCTACAAAATCCTTCCAGGATGATCAACTATTTGATAAAATTATTCAGATTACGAAACTGCCGGCCTTAAAAACATTTTTCAATACCTATGTGGCAGGAACGCAAGCCTTACCCATTGAAACTTGGTTACAGGCCTTGGGCTACACGTGGGATGCCAACCAACTAGAAGATGCAAAAACCCTTGGATTCGATCCACAGGGATTATCCATTAATACAGAAACCAAACGGGCAGTTATCCAATCAAATTCCGCGATTAATTCCTTAGGAAAATTGATGGGTATGCAAGCAAAGGATGAGCTTTTAGCGATTAATGGCTTACCGACGGATATCGAAAACTTTGTGAAGAACACGCAGAAAATCCTTCAAATCATACAATCTGGAGACACCTTAGCATGGGATGTGGCTCGAAAAGGAGAAGATGGAAATTATCAAACGGTGCACTTGAAAGCTCCTTATTTTGTCATACAGCAAGCCAGTAGACAGGCCATTCGACCTGTAAAAAATCCTAGCAAAACGCAAATGGAGTTACTTAGCAATTGGATGCAATAAAAAATCCCCGGTGATTGCACCGAGGATTCATTACGATTATTGAGGTGATTGTGCTTCGACGACCGCAATGGCGACCATGTTGACAATTTCTCGGACAGATGCCCCGAGTTGAAGAATGTGCGTTGGTTTCCCAAGACCCAATAAGATAGGCCCGACATATTCAATGTCGGCCGCTTCCTTCAATAGATTATAGGCAATATTTGCCGCGGATAGATTCGGGAATATTAAGGTATTCGCCGTGTCATTTCCAAGCGCAGCAAACGGATAATTTTGCTGGCGTAATTCCTTATCAAATGCTAAGTGTGCCTGCATCTCTCCTTCGATAATCCAATCCGGATGTTTCTCTTGTAAGATTTGCGTGGCTTGACGCATTTTGATTGCATCCGCGCCATCAGCAGAACCAAAGTTGGAGTAACTCAACAAAGCAATCCGTGGAATGATGTTAAAGCGTTTCACGGCTTTCGCGGTCAACTCCGTAATTTCCACGATATCCTCTACGGTAGGGTCGAAATTAACCGTCGTATCCGAGAAGAAAAGTGGTCCTTTTTGAGATAATAACAGGTACATACCCGATACCTTCTTGACGCCTTTTTGCTTGCCAATAATCTGCAAGGCTGGTCTGATGGATTCCGGATAGTTTTTCGTTAAGCCTGAAATGACACCATCTGCACGGTTGGTCTCCAGCATCATGGCCGCAAAATAGTTACTCTTACGTACTTGTTTATTGGCCTCCCAGCGCGTCACACCTCTCCGCTTCCGTTTCTCATAAAACAACTCGGCAAATTCAGCGACTAAATTAGCATTATCGGCATGTTTAAAATCCATGATTTCGGTATCCCCTAAATCCAAATGGTTTTCATCGCATATCGCTTGAATCTTGGCCCGCGAACCTAATAAGATCGGCTTAGCAATTCCCTCATCGAGTACTTCCCGAACGGCTTTCAATACCTTCAGGTTCTCCGCATCTGCAAATAAGATACGTTTCGGCTTACTCTTTGCGCGCTTTAGGATAAACTTCATGACTTGGTTATCCAATCCCAAACGTTTGGCTAATTGAAGTTCATAGGCTTCCCAATTACCAATGGGTTTGGTTGCGACACCTGATTCCATCGCAGCTTTGGCAACGGCCATGGAAATGGTTGTAATTAAACGCGGATCGACGGGTTTAGGAATGATGTAATCTGGTCCAAAACTCAAACTCTTTTCGTTATAAGCCAAATTCACGATATCGGGAACGGGTTTTTTGGCAAGACAAGCTAAGGCTTTCGCAGCGGCCAATTTCATTTCATCATTAATCTCGGTTGCTCGCACATCCAATGCACCTCGAAAAATGAATGGAAACCCTAAGACATTATTGACTTGATTCGGGAAATCCGAACGACCCGTCGCCATGATGAGATCATCACGTACAGCTTTCGCTTCCTCATATCCGATCTCAGGCGTTGGATTCGCCATGGCAAAAACAATGGGCTGAGCAGCCATCGTGGCTACCATTTCAGGTGTTAAAATGTTCCCTACCGACAAACCTAAAAACACGTCCGCCCCTATCATGGCTTCAGCTAATGTAATTGTTTTACCTGCTGGACCGGCAAGCGGAGCCAAGTAAGGATTTAAATCTGTACGGTCATTGGAAACTAAACCATCTTTATCAAAAATGTAGAAATTCTCAATGCGCGCTCCTAATTTCAAATAGAGCTTCACACAGGAAATCGCAGCGGCTCCTGCACCTGAAATAACAAAACGGGCTTCTTCAATATTCTTTCCTACAATCTCCAAGGCATTAATCAAAGCCGCTGAAGAAATGATCGCAGTGCCATGTTGGTCGTCATGCATGATCGGAATCTTCAGCCTTTTCTTCAGCTTATCCTCGATCTCAAAACACTCGGGACTCTTGATGTCTTCTAAATTAATCCCCCCAAACGTAGGCTCTAGGTTGACTACCGTCTCCACAAACTGATCCGGATCGGTACAGGCAAGTTCTAAATCAAATACATCGATGTCTGAAAACACTTTAAAAAGTACCCCCTTCCCTTCCATGACCGGCTTACTCGCTTCGGGCCCGATGTTCCCAAGTCCGAGCACGGCGGTACCATTGGAAATCACGCCAACCAAATTGCCTTTGGCGGTGTAATCGTATACTTTTTCAATATTGGCTGCAATCTCTAAACAGGGTTCCGCAACACCAGGTGAATAGGCAAGGGATAAATCCCGTTGGGTTGCTGTTGATTTCGTGGGTTTAACTTCGATTTTCCCCGGTTTCCCACCTGCGTGGTATTCGAGTGCGTCTTGTTTTAAAATGGATGAAGTGGGCATAAATGTTTATAAATTAGGCTTCTGGTTGATGAAATTCTCCTTCGTGTTTGGCGAGCCATATCGTGGCTACCCCGTTTCCAATAAAATTGGTGATGGCGCGAGCTTCCGACATAAATCGGTCGACGCCCAATAGCAAGGCGAGCCCCTCCAAGGGGATCACTTGCAAGGCACTTAATGTTGATGCAAGTACCACAAAACCACTCCCCGTTACGCCGGCAGCGCCTTTGGAAGTGACCATCAAAACTCCAATGATAGTCAATAATTGTTCAAAATTCAATTGAATCCCATAGACTTGAGCTAAAAACAAGGTGGCCATGGACAAATAAATACTCGTCCCATCCAGGTTGAATGAATAACCAGCAGGGACAACAAGTCCAACGACCGATTTGGAACAACCCATGCGTTCTAATTTCTTCATCAAGGAAGGCAAAGCCGCTTCGGAGGAAGAAGTTCCTAGCACGATCAACAACTCTTCTTTGATGTAATTTAGAAATGCCGTAATTCGCTCGCCGCAACTTCGCATGATGACAGCCAGCACGATAAAAATAAAGATACCCATCGTTGCATAGACTGATACCATCAGTTTAGCAAGCGGTAATAAAGAATGAATCCCAAATTTACCAATCGTAAAAGCCATACCGCCTAATGCCCCTAAAGGAGCTAAATACATGACTTTTTTCAAGCCCCAGAATACCCAATGTTCCGCCTGATGCATACCGGCAATCATGCGCGCTTTGCCCCGGACAAAATTCAAAAAAGTGCCAAAAAACAAGGAAAATCCCAAGACCTGAATGGTGAAATTTTCTTCTAAAAAGATCATCCAACTAAATGCCGCTGCCTTTTGCGTGAATTTCGAAATATCACCACCAGCAATTTCAGTTCTAATCACGCCTTCACCCGGAGTCAATAGATACGAAACACCTAATCCGATAATCAAAGCTAACGTCGTAACGACTTCAAAATACAGCAATGCTTTTCCACCTACGCGACCCACCTTTTTCAAATTGCCCATGTTGACAATCCCTAAACTGATTGTTAAGAAGATGATGGGATGTATGAATAGCTTAACTAAACTGATAAACACGCCTGAAAGGAGCTCACTCAAGGTCTTACCAATTGAAATTTCAGTACCTAAAAAAGAATACGCGATTTTATCAGTTAATACCGTTTGCAGGGCGAATTCAGGAAAAAAGTGGCCGATAATTACTCCGATGACTATAGACAATAGTACCCAAAATGTCAGATTGTGTGTAATATTTTTACCAATCATACGTTGAAGTGAGGATGTCCAACAAATGTAAGGAACAAAAAGCAGAAATTCGTGGTTTGCGATTGTAAGCTTATTTACCGAAATTTACAGACTCATTTTATTCCAATTTTTACCTATGTCGAATTCCATTAAGTGCCTTATTATCGGTTCGGGTCCAGCGGGTTACACCGCCGCAATTTACGCTTCACGTGCAGGTTTACAGCCTATCATGTATCAAGGTGGCCAACCAGGCGGTCAATTAACCACGACGACTGAAGTGGATAATTTCCCAGGATACCCCAATGGAATTGATGGCCCAGCGATGATGGTTGATTTAGAAAATCAAGCGAAGCGTTTTGGTACGGACGTACGTTACGGCATGGCGACAAAGGTAGATTTCACGAGCCAACCCAAGAAAGTTTGGATTGATGATACCACTGAAATCTTAGCAGACTCGGTTATTATTGCGACAGGGGCATCAGCCAAATGGTTAGGCTTAGAAGGAGAAACAACCTTCAATGGCTTAGGCGTTTCAGCTTGCGCCGTGTGTGACGGATTCTTCTACCGCAACCAGACCGTTGCTGTCGTAGGAGCTGGCGATACGGCTGCTGAAGAGGCAAGTTATTTGGCGAATTTATGTACCCAGGTACACCTAATTGTTCGTAGAGACCAAATGCGTGCCTCATTAATTATGCAAGAACGCGTAAAAAATAATCCCAAGATTACGATTCACTGGAATTCAGAAACTGAAGAAATTCTAGGTGATGCGAATGGCGTAACGGGAATTCGCATTAAAAATAATGTTACCCAAGCAACAGAGGAAATTGCTTTGACTGGTTTCTTTGTGGCGATTGGTCACCAACCGAATACCAGCATTTTCAAAGGCCAATTGGACATGGATGCACAGGAATACCTCATCACAGAAAAAGGCAGCTCTCGTACAAATATCCCAGGTGTTTTCGCTTGCGGAGATGTACAAGATACGACGTACCGACAAGCCGTTACGGCAGCAGGAAGTGGCTGTATGGCTGCTTTGGACGCCGAAAGATGGTTGGCGGCCAACAATTTACACTAAAAAACACGTATGAATTTTAGCAAAATCATTCTTGGCATTTGCCTGGTCATCACGACCCTGTCAACCTATGCCCAAGAAAAAAAGCTTTTCAAGAAAAATACCAAAATTGAGTCCAAGCCGAGTTCCTCTTTGTACCAAGATAAATCGGCAAAAAAGGATGATTTGGACGATTTACCTCCCTTGACCTTTCGTACCGAAAGTGAAAGTACGGCGACTGCTTTTCAGGGATCTGAAATGCAGGAGCGAAAGTATGAACCCTTGAAAATCATCAATCCGAGCATCAGTAATTTCGACACAACCTCCATCGACGAAGGTGAAGCCTTGGTTGTGGAAATTGAAGAAGAAAATGCCCCGGTAGGATCCGAAGATTTTGTGTCAGTTGCCTCGTATTATTCGATTTGGGATACCAAAAGCATTGACCCTTATGACATCAATGCGAAAGAATTTGACGAACCTGTGGATTTGGAATTATACAATTTACCGGCAGGACGTAATTGGGCACAACCCTTAGCCGTCGTGAAACAAACGAGTCCATTCGGTCCGAGATGGGGGCGTTTGCATGCAGGAGTCGATTTAGATTTAGAAACAGGAAATCCAATATATGCCCCCTTTGATGGCATTGTTCGTGTGGTGAATTATGATGGTGGTGGCTATGGAAAATACATGGTATTACGCCACTACAATGGCTTAGAGACTTTATTTGGCCATATGTCCAAACAAGGATTGGAGCCGGGGACGTTTGTGAAAGCGGGAGATGAAATTGGCCTCGGTGGAAATACAGGCAGAAGTACCGGTTCTCACCTTCATTTTGAAACACGTTATGAAGGCAATCCTTTTAATCCCAATCAAGTCTATAATTTTGGAAGCGGCGAACCACTTTCAGATCATCTATTAATAACAGCACAGACCTTTAACATCCGTGCTTTATCGCTTCGCAACGAATACGGAAGTGCTGGAGAAAAAATCCGGAGCAGACGTAAGGTTTGGACCAAAGTACGCTCAGGAGATTCCTTGTATTCCATCGCACAACGTGCGGGAATATCGGCGAGTAAATTAGCGCGCTTGAATGGATTAAAGATGTCATCAACCATCCGTGCGGGAAGACGTTTACGCATTCACTAAGCTTATGAAACTAGATATACTTGTCATGGCTGCCCACCCAGACGATGCTGAATTAGCCGTTTCGGGGACAATTGCCGCTGCAATCGCGCAAGGTAAGAAAGTCGGAATCGTTGATTTCACCCGTGGGGAATTGGGAACGCGTGGCACGCCTGAAATTCGCTTAGCTGAATCTGCAGTTGCGAGTAAGGTTTTAGGGATTCATGCGCGCGTAAATTTAGAATTAGCCGATGGTTTCTTTCAAAATGACCGGGAAAGCCAACTAAAATTGATTGAAGTAATACGCGCGTTTCAACCCGAAATCGTACTAGCCAATGCGCTAGAAGATCGCCATCCTGACCATGGAAAGGGTGCACAACTAGCGATAGATGCGTGCTTTTTAAGTGGATTACGTAAAATTGAAACAACCCGAGAAGGCCTAAAACAAACAGAATGGCGTCCCAAACAGCTCTTTCATTACATTCAAGATCGTTACCTTACTCCTGATTTCGTTATTGATATTTCAAAGCATTGGGCAACCAAAGAAGCATCCATTCGTGCATTCCGTAGTCAGTTCTTTGACCCGAACTCCACAGAACCCGCTTCGTACATTTCTAGCCCTGAATTCCTGAATTTCATCGAGGCACGCGCCCGTGAAATGGGACATAAGATAGGTGTTCAATATGGTGAAGGTTTTCAAACACAAAAAACCATCGCGATTCACGATTTAGCTTCACTCCTTTAGTAAGCCTGATACGTAGCGAAAACCTTTTGCATGTACGCTTGACCAAAGCTTAACAGGTTTTCCCTGCCCTCTTGCTTGATGATGCGTTTTCCAGCATTATCAAAACTAGCAAAACTTCCTTTTCGAATCACACCAAAGCCATTATCCCAATCAAAAAATGCATATCCCTGATTTGGGTCCGTGGCAAACAAATCTTGACTAAACGTAAATCGACTCCCATCGAGGCCGACCTGGCCTAACAACGATTTGGCGATATCCGTTTGGCTACCGTAGACCGCTAATCGTTTTCCTCGAAATTCCGGCTTAATCACATCACCAAAAAACAGTAGCGGTATGTGGAATCGTTTCGCTTCCGATATCGCATACTTTTCCTTTGGCAATCGATGTCCATGATCAGCCACGATGACAAATAAGGTATTTTTAAACCAGGATTCTTTTTGGGCTAAACGTATAAAGGCCCCCAAAGATTTATCCGTATAAAAAGCGGTACTCCGAAATCGGTTCGGCAAATCTGACCCGGGAAACCGTGGCGACTCCGGAATCTCAAAAGGCTCATGGTTAGACAAGGTCAGCATCGTCGCAAAAAATGGCTGCTTCAATTGGCCTAATTCCGTCCGAAAACGGTTAAATACCACACCATCATGCGCCCCCCATTTGGAGTTCTGATCCTTTTCTGCAAAGGCATGCTTATCCGTCAATCGGTCAAATCCATGACTTAATACATAGGGTTTAAACCCAAAAAACTCACTTTCCCCTCCATACATAAATGAGGTTTGATATCCTTGTTCTTTAAAAACCTGGGCAATGGATGGAAGGTGCTCTTGCTTATCCGTTTCGGAAATAATGCTCTTGGTTGCTTGGGCAGGAAATGCGCTCAATACCGCAATCAGTCCCTTATCTGTTCGATCGCCTGAGGCATACACATTCGTAAATGAGATCCCCTGACGCATCAAATTTTCTAATTCAGGACTAATTCCTTTTTCTCCTCCCAAAGAGGCAACTACATCAGCCGTAAAACTTTCAAGGATGATGAACACGACATTAGGACGTTGAATACGTAATAGCTGTGGTGCTTGTAAGGTATCGGCCAACTGATATGGCCTCAATATTGAATCCACTTGTGCGCTAGGCAAATACTGAAAATCGCCCGCATTGCCAGCAAGATTAGTCATGACATCTTGCGCTAAGTTCCATTCGGTATTAACAGAGGCATGATTCAAAATGGGTTTTGCCGAAAAATACGACATACTTTGGCTGATGGGGGCTAATTGCCATCCACCCCGCACGCATAATAAGGTCATTCCCAATACGGATAAACTGAGAATTAAACGCGATAACCAGGGAAAATTAGGATTGCTTGTCTGAATAAAGAAGCGAATCAGCCAACTGAAGCATAAAACCTGCACCACTAAAATCCCAACGGTCAACCCGATTCCAGTTTCTAAACTCGAGATCGTGGATTCGTAGGGGTAATTGAAAAAGATTTTAAAAACTTTCAAGTTCACCTTTGCCCCCCATTCGCGGTAAATATTCAAATTGATGGCACTGATGAGGGCAAAAAGTCCGATAAAAAATCGATGATACAGCAACAAAAACCGCGCGGAAATAAGCTGCCTAGCGCATAAAATTTCAATCGTCCAGCCGATCGCAGGTAAAATAAGTACATAACCCGCCATCGAAAGATCGAGTCGGAGCGCCGCCAGGAAAATCGTCAAAATATCCGACCAAGCAGAGTCTGCCAGTGTTTCCCAAAATTGAAGGACAAAAGTTAACCTTTCGACTAAAAAGAAAATTAGCCAAAAAGCATATAAACGAATAAGATTAATGAGGTAGTTCAATCAATAAAACGTTTGGTAAGGTCTTGAAAAGAGTCGATCCGACGATCCCGCATGAACGGCCAAATCCGACGGTATTGCTCCTGCGCATCTAAATCAATTTCCACCACCGCGACTTCCTCAGTATTATGAGGAGCTTGGTAAATTATGCGTCCAAAGGCGTTACTAACAAATGAGCCCCCCCAAAAAGTTTGACCATTTTCCTCCCCTACCCGATTAACCGCAATAACGGGAACTTCATTCGCTACCGCATGGCCCCGTTGGACCGTTTGCCAAGCTTGATATTGCTCTCGGTTAATTTCGCTGTTTGTTTCTTGATTATCCCAACCAATCGCCGTGGGGTAAATTAAAACCTCTGCGCCTTTTAAGGCAGTCAAACGTGCTGCTTCGGGGTACCATTGGTCCCAACAAATCAAAATTCCTAATTTCCCATAACTCGAATCGAATACTTGGTAACCCAAATCACCCGGCGTGAAATAGTATTTTTCCTCATAACCTGCATCCTGTGGAATATGCATCTTACGGTATTTTCCCAGGTAACCTTTGGCATGATCGAGTACCGCACACGTATTATGATAAACACCCTTGCTTCGTTTTTCAAACAAAGAAGCAATAATGACAACTTTTAATTCCTGCGCCAGCGCTAATAAGGTATCCGTTCCAGGTCCCGGAATGACTTCAGCTAAATCGAAATAGGCCGCATCTTGTTTGTGGCAGAAATACACCGAACGATATAATTCCTGCAAACAAATCACTTGCGCACCTTGGGCAGCTGCTTCCCGGATTTTTGCCTCCGTTTTTTGTTGGTTCACTTGCACATCCTCTGAACAAGTTAATTGCAATAAGGCAAATTTGATATTTTTCATAATGCTTGAGCAGCGTCCTTTATCGCTGAAAGATCCAATGAATTCATACAATTAAAATGTCCTAATGGACACACATTTGAACCTTGTGTCGAGCAAGGCCGACAAGCAAGATTCGTATTTTCGATCGCGGTGAATGACGTTTTGTAAGGGGTAAAACCTAGTCCCACATGTGTACTTCCCCATAGTGTAAACAAATTAGGATGCTTCAAAGCGGCAGAAATATGCATCATTGAAGAATCATGCGCAATAACCATGGCAGCTTGCTGAGCCAAAGAAGCACTTTGTGAAATGCTCGTGTGTGCGCACAGGTTGATGACTTTCGCGGGGAAGAGCGTTGCTAATCGGTATCCAATTTTCTCATCCCAATCATCGCCTACTAGCACGACCTGCTGCGGAATTGAATCGATTAATTCAATCATTTTAGGATACGAAAGTACCTTTGTTTGATGTGCCGCTCCAATGGCGAAAAGCACGAAAGGCTTTTTGATGCCGTAATCCGAGAGATGTACAATCGATGCAGCCGGGATAAAATAATCCAAGCCTTTCTCATCTGCCTCTAGCCCGAGAGAGGCTAAATTTCGCTCGACAAGATGCCCCGGCAAATGATTTATCTTCTTTTTAATGAAGGTATTTCGTGCACGTGTATACTTGTTAATCTGCTTAGGAATTTTACCTAGCAGCAAACACAATACATGGGATCGCAAATTTTTATGTAAATCATAGACCGCATCAAAACCCTCTTTACGAAGTTCAGCAGCAAATTTCAAGATATTTCCATCAAAGCCATGCACTTGGTGCACATAGGGATTTTCATCCCAAAGGTGAGCAAACGAAGCCTTTGTGGCCACATGGATTTCGGCATGCGGGAATTGCGCTTTAAGCACACGCACAATGGGTGTAGTCAATATAATGTCCCCGATGGACGAAAAACGAATACAAAGGATTTTCTGCATGGAAAAAAAATACCTCGCAAAATTAAGAAAAATCTATTCTCTTTCATTCTTTTCGGTAAATTGCATGCTTAATTGAATGATTACATGGAGCAGAAAAAACAAGATACCGCCTCAGCACT
>JBEEOB010000070.1:0-34196 GCA_041191865.1 Bacteroidota bacterium | reverse complement strand
ATCGTCCTTATACACCGCGCGCACCGCGTGAAGATGGCGAACGTCGTCCTTACAACCGTGAGGGATCTAGCGATCGTCCATATACGCCACGTGCACCTCGTGAAGATGGCGAACGTCGTCCTTACAATCGCGAGGGATCTAGCGATCGTCCATATACGCCACGTGCACCTCGTGAAGGTGGTGAACGCCGTCCGTACAACCGTGAGGGATCTAGCGATCGTCCATATACGTCACGTGCACCTCGTGAAGAGGGGGAAACGCCTCGTGCGCCATTTAGAAGAACAGGCGGAGATTTTACGCCACGTCCTCCGAGAGAAGAATCTCCTCGTAATTTTGAGGCACGTGAGGAACGTAAATTTACCCCTCGTGAGGATGATGGAGGACGTGCTATGAAATTTTCGAAGCGGGATACATTTAAAAGTCGTAACCGTCATGATCAGGCACCAGCCTTTTCTCCCGCATATAAATTAGATCGTTACAAGGAAACTGCACCTGCCAAAATTCAAAAGAAAATTGCGCAGATTGAACGTCGTGGAGATGATGTTCGCTTAAATCGTTTCATCGCCAATGCGGGTATTTGCTCGCGTCGGGATGCGGATAAATTGATTGAGGCTGGAGAAATCAAAGTAAATAATAAAGTAGTGACTGAAATGGGTTACCAAGTTGGGCCCACTGATGTCGTGAAATACGGTAACCGTCGCTTGAATCGTGAGAAGCCAGCGTATGTATTATTGAATAAGCCCAAAGACTTTTTAACAACTACTGAAGATCCTGCTGATCGTAAAACAGTCATGGAACTCGTGAAAAATGCGGGCGATGCGCGTATTTATCCAGTTGGTCGTTTGGATCGCAATACGACCGGTTTGTTATTATTGACAAACGATGGGGAATTAGCGGATAAGTTGACGCACCCTTCCAATGAAATTGAAAAGATTTACCAAGCGGAATTAGACAAACCTTTGACCGATGAGGATTTTGATAAAATCAAGGAAGGACTGAAATTGGAAGATGGTGAAATTAAAGTGGATGATTTGGCCAAAGTAACTCCGGATGGTTATGTCATTGGTGTGAAAATTCACTCGGGTAAAAACCGCATTGTGCGTCGTATATTTGAACACCTAGGTTATGAGGTGACTAAGCTGGATCGAACAACCTTTGCGGGTCTGACGAAAAAGGATTTGCCACGCGGTAGCTGGCGTTACTTAACGGAGCGCGAGTTAGTCAAGTTGAAATACTTGTTATAGTTTTAGAAAGCCCGATTTATTCGGGCTTTTTTATGTTCAAAATTCTAAATTCCTAACGGTAATTGATTTAGAATTTTAACAATTTGTAAGTCAATTGTAAGGTTTTTTTCACTATTTTGTCAGTAATTATTCCTAAAGAAACGATTTTAATTTTCAATGAAAAACGTTAAAGAATCTGCCAATTTTATTTGGTCTATTGCCGATCTACTTCGTGGTGATTATAAGCAAAGTGATTACGGTAAAATCATACTACCATTAACCGTAATTAGACGTTTGGATTGTGTGCTTCAAAGCACAAAGGAGGATGTTTTAAAAAAATACGATCACCTCAAAACCACGAATGTTGAAAATGTTGATCCGATATTAAATAAAACTGCCGGATTGAAATTTCACAATAAGAGTCTTTTCGATTTTGATAAGCTTATTGCTGACCCAAATAACATCGCCGCAAATCTTCGTAATTACATTAACGGATTTTCAGAGGATGCTCGTGAAATCATCGAACAATTTGAATTTGAGAATCAAATCAATAAAATGGACGAGGCAAATCTCTTGTTTATGGTTGTAAAACGATTCCAAGAAGTTGATCTTCATCCGGATCGGATTTCGAGTATGGAAATGGGGTATATGTTTGAAGAGCTTATTCGCAAATTTGCTGAAATATCGAATGAAACTGCCGGGGAGCATTTTACCCCAAGAGAGGTTATTAAATTGATGGTTAATATTTTGTTCCTAAATGACCGGGATATTTTAACCAAAAAGGGAATTACTAAAACCATCTATGATTGTTGTGCTGGCACAGGTGGAATGCTTTCTGTCGCAGAGGAATATTTACAAGAGTTGAATCCAGACGCCCGCTTAGAGGTATTTGGTCAAGAATTAAATCCTGAGTCTTACGCCATTTGCAAATCGGATTTATTGATCAAGGGACAAAATGCATCCAACATTAAAAAAGGCAATAGCATATCAGAGGACCAATTATCGCACGAGAAATTCGATTACTTGATTACAAATCCTCCATTCGGTGTGAAGTGGGAGAAGTTTGGCAAGAAAGTTAAAGAAGAGCACGAATCCCTTGGCCATGGAGGCAGATTTGGAGCAGGATTGCCTTCTGTAAGTGATGGCTCCTTTTTATTCTTGATGCATTTAATGTCTAAGATGAAGCCAGAGGGTTCACGTCTTGCTATTGTTTTTAACGGCTCTCCCCTATTTTCTGGATCCCCAAGCAAAACAAAGAATGAAAGCAGCATTCGACAATGGATCATTGAAAATGATTTATTAGAAGCTGTCATAGCCCTTCCTAATCAACTATTTTACAATACAGGCATTTCCACATACATCTGGGTCATATCGAATCACAAGCCGACGAATCGCCAAGGGAAAGTTCAGCTAATTAATGGTGTCGATTTCTTCAAAAAGATGAGCAAATCATTGGGCGACAAACGAAATGAATTGTCGGATAATCATATTGCAGAAATCACCCGAATCTATGGGGAATTCATCGAAGGAGAGTTTTCCAAAGTATTTGATAACAAAGCTTTTGGCTATTCTAAAGTAACCGTAGAGAGACCCGAAAGAAACGACAAGGGCGAGATTTTGAAAGACAAAAAAGGAGCCCCTAAACCAGATTCATCCTTGCGTGACACTGAAAACATTCCCTTGTTGATGGACATTCAAGAATATATGAAAAAGGAGGTTTTACCTCATGTTCCTGATGCCTGGATTGATGAAAGTAAAACGGCAATCGGCTATGAAATTAATTTCACCAAATACTTCTACCAGTATAAGCCTCTTCGTTCGTTAGAAGAAATTCGCGCTGATATTTTAGCATTAGAGCAAGAGACTGATGGGTTGTTAAAACAAGTTATCAAATAACTGATGAAGAAATACGACAGCTATAAGGATTCGGGGATTGAATGGATTGGGGAGATTCCGATTCATTGGGAAGCCAAAAGGATTAAGCTTTTTAGCCAGGTGAAAAGAGGAGCTTCACCCCGCCCTATTGACGACCAAAAATATTTTGATGAAAATGGGGAATATGCATGGGTAAGAATAGCAGATGTAACAGCTAGTGACCGTTATTTACTAGATACGACTCAACGATTATCTGAATTAGGAGCATCATTGAGCGTTAAAAGACATGATGGTGATTTCTTTTTAAGCATCGCTGGTAGTGTCGGTAAACCGATGATTACAAAAATAAAATGCTGTATTCATGATGGCTTTGTGTATTTTCCAAATCTTTCTCTTAACCCCGAATTTCTATATTATATCTTTCAAACAGGACTACCATATTTAGGGCTCGGCAAACTTGGTACACAGTTGAATTTAAATACTGAAACTGTTGGTAATATTTTTATAACAATTCCGCCTGATGAAGAAATTGAGATAATTGTAAATTATCTCGACCAAAAAACCAGTCAAATTGACAACCTAATTGGCAAGAAAGAGGCTTTGATTCATTTGTTGGAAGAAGAGCGTGTTGCGGTTATTAACCAAGCCGTAACTAAAGGTTTAGATCTTAAAGTTCCTATGAAAGATTCGGGAGCGGAATGGTTAGATGAGATTCCGGAGCATTGGAAGGTAAAGAAAATAAAGTTTATTGCGCTATTGAAGAGTGGTGAAAATATTACTTCAGAGAGTATCAAAGAAGAAGGTGATTATCCTGTTTATGGTGGAAATGGATTAAGAGGATTTTATTCTGAATTTACAAATGATGGTGATTATATATTAATTGGCAGACAAGGTGCACTTTGCGGAAATATTAAATATGCCAGAAATCGATTTTGGGCTTCTGAACATGCTATCGTATGCTATTTGGAGCCTGATAATAATTGGCTTTGGTTTGGTAAACTTCTAGAATCAATGAATTTGAATCAATACAATCAATCGGCTGCTCAGCCAGGATTAGCAGTTGGTGTTATAAAAAATCTTTCTATTCCTTTCCCAAGTATTGAATATCAGAATGAAATTGTAGAATTCATTATTGATCACGAGAAAAAAACAGATGAAATAATTGAGAAGACTAAAAACGAAATTAGGTTTTTAAAAGAATATAAAACCGCGTTAATTAGTGAGGTGGTTACCGGGAAGGTGGATGTTAGAAATGAAAAATTGAATTGATATGACAAAAGAAGAAACAGCAATTTTAGCCATAAATGAGAAAATTAGTAAGCTTTCTAAAATCATTAACCATACACAATTTGAAAATTGGAAACGCACGACTTCCACTACTCTATCAAATATATACGCCAATGATGGTATTAGAATTTCTAAATTTGAATCAATAATGAGTAAGGTTCGAGTTATTAGTGGCAATGGCGAGAGAACTCCAGAAGCAAAAATAGAAGCAATAGAATATCTGTCCAGTTTGATTTCAGATATTGAAAAATTTGGACTCCCACATTTAATAAGTAAGCATGATGCTTTAAGTATTAATGTTCATCAACATAATGAGCAAAATCAGTCCACGCAGGTGAGCATTAATTTCGAATATATTGTTGAAATACTTAAAGGGGAACTCAGAACTTCAGAAATAGAAGAATTAAAAGAAATTATTGAGTCAGAGATGGAACAAAAGGAAAAGAAGAAATCATTTACTGATAAAATAAAATCATTTGGTACAGATGTAAGTTCAAATATTCTAGCTAGTATTTTTACTAATGCTCAAGTTTATCAGAAATTCGGAGAGTTCCTTTAATTGAAATGACAATGAATGGTAAAGACAGAGATAAAATTCAAGATTCAATAAACGAATCTCAAAGTGATTTTGAGAAGAACTTAGTTTATCTAAGTGCTGGAGCATTAACTTTATCATTAGGTTTCATCGAAAAAATCGTGTCATTCGACAAGTCGAACAATAAATGGATTGTAGTTATTTCGTGGGGGTTTCTTGCAAGCTCCTTACTACTCAACCTTGCTTCACATTTAATTTCTGTTGGAAATAGTACCAAAGCACGAGAGGAAATGGATTCGGGGATGGAGTATAATAAACTTATCGAGCGTATTAGCTGTCGAAATAAAATTATGAGAATAATCAATTGGACAAGCTACTTCTTGTTTGTAATCGGAGTTGTATCAGTAGTAATTTTTTGTTCAATAAATATGAATTAATATGGCGGAGGATAATAAAAAAGTCGTAAAAACAGTCAATATTAAGTTAGGAAGGCAGACGCCCATTCCTCAAAATACGTCTGCAATTACAAAACCTAAAGATGAAGGAAATGGCAAAACAAAATAACCAACAACAATCGAGTGGAAATGAGAATCCAATAATTAAGAAAGGCAAGGAAACGCCAATCCCAAGACCTACACAGGATAATAAAGACAAAAAATAATTGATGTCAATAGAAATACATACTGAACAAACCTTTGAATAATGAGCATCCCCATCAACATAGAATCACTTCTTTCCGGCAAAATTGTTGAAGGCTCTCGTATGGAATTCAAAAAAGGGTGGAACCCCGCACCTATTATGAGAACCATATGCGCCTTTGCTAATGATTTTGAAAATGAAGGCAGTGGCTATGTAATAGTAGGTGTAGATGAGGAAAATGGCATTCCAATTCGTCCCGTTTGGGGATTTGATCCTACTCATTTAGAAAAGGTGGAGCAGGATTTAGTGAAGTTTTGTAACCAAATTCATCCAACCTATTTCCCTAGACCATCTCTTGAAGAAATTGATGGCAAAAATGTATTAGTATTATGGGTGCCGGCTGGTGCAAATAGGCCATACAAAGTTCCAGATGATATTCTTGCAACCCACAAAACACTGAATTACCGTATTCGATTTCGTTCAAGTTCTATTATTCCAAATAAAGAGCAGGAAGCAGAATTAATTCAGTTAACCGCGCAGATTCCATTCGATGATCGCGTGAATACTTCAGCTTCTATTGAAGATTTGAGCAAGCCTCTTATGCGCACGCATTTGTCAGAAATCAATAGTAAGCTCTATGCTGAAAGCGAAGAGATGTCCTTGTCGGAGCTGGCTAATGCAATGAATTTAGTCCAAGGTGCTGCTGAACATCTGTTCCCTAAAAACATTGGATTATTAATGTTTGGCAAAAATCCTCAAAAATATTTTAAAGGGGCAATTATTGAAGTAGTTGAATTTCCCGAAGGTCTGACAAATCCGTTTACGGAAAAGATTTTTGAAGGTACGATTCAAAAGCAGCTAATTGACGTGCTTTCCTATATCAAATCAAATGTAATTAAAACAAAGGTCGTCAAATATAAAGACCGCGAAAAATCAGATCGCTTTGAGAATTATCCCTATGCTGCCATTGAAGAAGCAATGGCAAATGCGGTCTATCATCGAAATTATGAGTTACTTGATTCCATTGAAGTGCGAATTATGCCTAATTCTATTGAAATCATAAGTTATAACGGAGTTGATTCTTCTATTAAACAAGCTGAATTTGTTGCAGGTCGCGTCCGAGCAAGGCGTTATCGAAATCGCAGAGTTGGAGAGTTTTTAAAAGAATTACAATTAACCGAGGGTCGAGGAACAGGAATCCCCACCATTGTTAAGACATTAGATGAGAATGGTTCTCCCGCTGCAAAGTTTGACACGAATGAACCTGAACGAAGCTATTTTTTGATCGAAATTCCGATTCATTTTTCATTTATGGTAAATGAGGAAGGGAATGCTATCGACCAAGTCACCGACCAAGTTATAGTGGGCATTAACTATCAAATAATCAGCAAATTAAACGAATTCGATCCTATACAAATTTCAACTCCCGCTACGTCTTCCGACCAAGTCTCCGACCAAGTTGATGAGACTAAAAAGATGTCGTTCATTATTAATACTGACGCCCTTCTAGATCGAATTAAAAAGCTTCATGAATTTGGTTCCCCTAAACCTAGCCCAGAGGTGATCGAAAAATATACAGAATCAGCCATTGCAATAACAGAAGAGCAATGGAAAATTTTACAGTTTAGCGTATTTCCTAAATCTAACAAAGAAATACAGGAGGAGGCCCTTGGCCTAAAAAATCATACGGACAACTTCAAAAATCATGTAGAACCTCTTTTAAATAAAGGCTTTATAGCAAGAACAATCCCTAATAAACCTACAAGTAGCAGTCAAAAATATTTTACAACAGAGAAAGGTAAAATAGTGGCAAACATTCGAAATGAATTAATGAAAGAATAATGGCGAAAGGAATCCATACTGAATTAACTTTTGAACAAGCAATCGAAGCATCCTTGCTGGAGCAAGGTGGCTATGTGAAAGGAAATTCTTCCGATTTTGATGTAAAACAAGGATTATTTCCTTTATATATCACTGAATTTTTAAAGCTATCACAGCCGAAAGCTTGGGCAAAAATTGAATCCATTCATAAGGACGAGGCAGAGAAAAAAGTAATTCTTCGCCTTGTTAAGGAGATTGATTTAAGAGGAGCCCTTGATGTTATCCGCAAGGGCTTTACCGATTATGGCGTAAAATTCCATATGGCTTATTTTAAGCCTGAAAGTTCATTGAACCCAGAAGCAGAGGCACAATATAAGACGAATCACTTATCGGTTACAAGGCAGCTCTATTATGAACGTGATGGCAAGAACTCCTTGGATATGGTTCTTTCTTTAAATGGATTGCCCATCGCAACGATTGAACTCAAAAATCAGTTTTCAGGTCAAACGGTGGAAAATGCGAAAAAGCAATACGTATATGATCGAGAACCTGGCGAGCCCATCTTCCAATTCAAAAAAAGAGCGCTTGTTCATTTTGCAGTAGATACGGACGAGGCATTTATGACAACGAAGTTGGACGGTAAAAAAACAGGCTATTTACCATTCAATTTAGGTTATCAAAATGGTGCCGGAAACCCTCCAAATCCTACTGGATACCGCACCTCGTATTTGTGGGAACAGGTGTGGGCCCGAGATAGCTTTATCGATATCATTGGCAAATTTCTTCATTTAAGTGTCGAAGAATTTGAATTAAATGGTGTCAAAAAGAAGAAGGAGGCGATTATTTTTCCCCGTTTCCATCAAATGCAAGTTGTCCGTAAAGTGACTTCTGACGCAAGACTTAATGGAGTTGGTCATAATTACTTGATTCAACATTCCGCTGGTTCAGGAAAATCAAACTCGATTGCTTGGTTGTCTTACCGGCTTTCGAGCTTACACGACGATTCGAATAATAGAATTTTCGATTCCGTAATTGTCATTACAGACCGTAAGGTTTTAGACTCTCAATTGCAACAAACCATTTTTCAGTTTGAACACAAAGACGGTGTCGTTCAAAAAATTGATAAGGATTCGACACAACTAGCCACAGCTATTTCAACAGGTTCAAATATCATCATTACCACCCTTCAAAAGTTCCCTTTTATTCTGGATAAGATTGGTGAAATTCCAGCAAGAAAATATGCCGTCATTATAGATGAAGCACATAGTTCTCAAGGGGGTGAAGCAACCAAAAAAATGAAAGAGGTTTTATCTGCAAAATCGTTAGAGGATGCGGAAAAGGACGAAGCGTATACTGGTTTAGAAGAAGACGCAGAGGATGAAATCAGAAAATCCATGTTAGCGAGAGGAAAACAAACTAACTTAAGTTTTTTCGCTTTCACTGCGACCCCAAAGCCTAAAACGATTGAAGTTTTTGGAACAAAAAGCTCAAATGGAAAACCTCAACCATTTCATTTATATTCGATGAAACAAGCCATCGAAGAAGGCTTTATTCTAGATGTTTTGAAAAACTATACTACCTACAAAACGTACTTCAAGTTATCAAAAGAGATAGAAGAAGACCCGAAGGTTAATCGCAAAAAAGCATCGCGAGCCATTGGTCGTTTCATGTCATTGCATCCACATAATTTAGCTCAGAAAACAGAAGTAATGGTGGAACACTTTCGCCAAATCGTTTCGAAGAAAATTGGTGGTAAAGCAAAGGCAATGGTCGTTTCAAGTTCACGATTACACGCGGTGAGATATAAAGAAGAGTTTGATAAATACATTAAAGAAAAGGGGTATCAAGATGTGAAAACCATCGTCGCTTTCTCCGGAAAAGTAATTTATGCAAATGCTCCTGAAGGAGTCACAGAAGTAGAACTAAATGGTTTTTCAGAAAAAGAACTACCTAGAAAATTTGCTTCAGACGGATATCAATTGCTTTTAGTAGCAGACAAATACCAAACAGGTTTTGACCAGCCTCTTTTACATACCATGTATGTGGATAAAAAATTATCCGGAGTAAAAGCGGTTCAAACTTTATCAAGATTAAATCGAATGTGTGCAGGTAAAGATGACACGTTTGTGTTAGACTTTGCAAATGAAACAGATGAAATTCTAGAGTCGTTTCAACCCTATTATGAACTGACTTCAATTCAAGAAAATTCAGATCCGAATTATTTGTATGACTTGAAAGCAGAGATCGAGAAAGCTCAAGTGATCTGGGAGTCAGAAGTGAATAACTTCTGCAACCTTTACTTTAAGTCAGCTAAGTCATTGACTGTTTCTGACCAAGGAAAATTGAATGCCTTCATAGATCCGGCAGTTGAGCGATTTAAGCAATTGCCAGAAGAAAATTCTGATAAAAATACCGTGGGTACCGAAGTTACTCAAGAGGACTTTAAGAACACATTGCAAAGTTTCAATAGGACATATTCCTTTCTAACTCAGATCATGCCTTTTTCTGACGTTGACTTGGAGAAACTATTTACCTACACGAGATTTCTGTACAAAAAATTACCGCGGACTGCTCAAAATGATAAGTTTAAGCTTGGCGATGAAGTATCTTTAGAATATTACCGTTTGCAAAAAATTGCTGACCATAGTATCGTAATGGAAAGCCAAAGTGTCTATGAATTAAGAGGTGGAGGAGATGCTGGTTTACGTTTATCCAAAGAAGATGAAGCAAATTTATCTGAAATCATCGAGGTACTAAACAAGAAATTCCAAACAGAGTTTAACACCGCGGATAAATTATTCTTTGATCAAATTGAAGAAGATATGGTCCTTGATCAAAAGCTAATAGAACAGGCAAAAAATAACCCCATTGAGAACTTCAAATTCGGATTTGATGACGTATTTATGGATAAACTAATCAGCCGAATGGAGCAAAACCAAGACATCTTTGGAAAGATGATGGATGATAAAGATTTTGGAGGTTTGGTAAAAGGCTATATGCTGAAAAAGGTCTATAATAGGTTGAATTTGGTCTAAAAGAAAAGGCCCAGTGAAAACTGGGCCTTTTTTATGTGTTAAACGAATGACTTAGATGTTCATTAACGATTCGCGACGTCTCATTTTTCCTGCTGGAATACCAAACATCATTTTGAAACGACGGCAAAAATAAGCCGTGTCTTTGTAGCCAACTTCAGAACCAATCGCACGGATTGATTTCTTCGTCGTGCGTAACAAGCCTACAGCTGCTTCCATGCGTTGGTACTCGATGTAATCTTGTGGATTAATTCCTGTCAACATTTTGAAATATTGACCTACGTAATCTTCAGAGACATTTGCAACGTTCGCAAGTACTTTGTTTGATAAATCTCCGCCGATATGATCTTTGATGTAAGCGAAAATATCAATTAAACGAGGGTCTTTGAAGTACGTACTGTTGGTGGCTAATTGCTCAACGAATAAACGGTTTTGGATGATGTAACGAATGACCTCGATAACGATTTCTTCCGTTTTGATTTTGATGATACGGCCTTTGCCAATCTCATCCGACATATCCTCCAATAAAATTTCTTTAATCGTCTGTGCGAGCTTTTCGTCCTTTTTAATTAGGAAAGGAGGAATGTCTAGGGAGGTAAAGAAATTAACTGAGTCAAAAACTTTCGCTTCAAAAGCCACCATGCCAAAAGAGTTGTCATGTGAGCCAATGTTCTGCGAATCCATGTTCAAATCGAAGTATAATTCGCGGTGCGTCATGAACTCTTCGTTGTTGACAGCTTTTGGTTTTTCTGCGTTTCCGTAAGTTACGCTAACCATTTTGCCTCCAGGGATGAAAAGCATATCCCCTTCCTCTACCGGAGTGTCTTCTTCGCCAAAAGAAACTTCGCCTTTGTACAATATCAAGAGCGAATTTTCCACATCGTAATAATTCTTAATACGAATAGGTTGTAATATTCTTATGTTACGTGCTTTGATGAATTTGACCCCAAGGGACTCAATGATCTTGTTGTAATCTTCCATTTTATTGCTGATTATTCACCGACAAACACGGTTTTGACTTTTTAATTTGGACAAAACTAATAAATCAGATAATAATTCCAAATTATTTTATATTAATTTTTGTCCATTTGCCTAAATGTGTCGACCAGTATTAATTGTAATATACCTATATATCCCGCTGGCGGGGTGGTGGCGGTTTGAATTTCTGTGCTATTCTGTTTTTTATAATTATTTTTAGGGGGAACAGAAATTTGATATAAAATAAATAATTAGGTCATTTTTTATCTGTAAATTTGTTTTCTAGAGCATGTATAGCTTTACTATTTCCCCTATTTGAAACACCATGGGACTATTTAACTTCCTGACCAAGGACATCGCCATTGATTTAGGTACAGCGAATACCTTAATTATTCACAAAAATCAAGTTGTTGTTGACGAACCGTCGATTATTGCTTTAGACCGTAACACTAATAAAGTGTTAGCTGTGGGTCGACAAGCCATGATGATGCATGAGAAAACGAATGATAATATCAAGACGATTCGTCCATTGAAAGATGGAGTTATCGCTGACTTTACCGCGGCTGAATTGATGTTGCGCGGATTAATCAAAATGTTGGATCGTGGGAATTCATTTTTCTCACCGGCGTTGCGCATGGTGATTTGTATTCCTTCTGGGATTACGGAGGTTGAGAAACGTGCGGTAAAAGATTCAGCTGAGCATGCAGGTGCTCGTGAGGTTTACATGGTGCATGAGCCTATCGCAGCAGCGATTGGTATCGGGATTGATATTGAGCAACCGAATGGTTCATTGGTTGTTGATATCGGAGGAGGAACGACAGAAGTTGCGATTATCTCATTAAGCGGTATCGTTGTTGAAAACTCGATACGTGTTGCAGGAGATGAATTTACCCGTGACATTAAAGATTATTTGTTACGCGAGCACAAATTGGTTATCGGTGAGCGTTCAGCGGAACAAATCAAAATCCAAGTAGGAGCTGCCTTGCCAGAATTAGAAAATCCACCAGCAGATTTTGAAATTCGTGGTCGTGATCAAATGACTGGTATCCCGAAAGAAATCTTGATTAATTATTCTGAAATCGCATATGCCTTGGATTCGTCCATCACGAAGATTGAGGTTGCCATTATGGAAACCCTTCAACGTGCTCCGGCAGAACTTTCTGGGGACATTTTCCATAACGGGATTCATTTAGCCGGTGGTGGTGCCATGTTACATGGTTTGGACAAGCGTATTGAGAAGAAAACACAATTGAAAGTTCACGTAGCAGATGATCCATTAAAAGCGGTCGTACGTGGTACGGGTGAAATCTTGAAAAACCTAGAGAAATACAAGCCAGTTCTAATTACCTAGTTTTCAATCGCGATAACTCATGATTCAATTGTTCCAATTTTTAGCGCGTCAAAGGGTTATCCTTTTGCTTTTGTTGCTAGAATTGGTCAATGTTTGGGCGGTATTTAAATACAATGCCTATCAGCACACACTTTATTTTAATACGACAAATCAGTGGGCGGCCTCCATTCTTGCTACCACGCAGGAGGTAAAAACCTATCACCAACTTCGTATCGTTAATGGTACGCTGGCTCAGGAAAATGCACAATTGCGTACGGAATTGTTGCGTTTAAAGAGTCAGCAACAACCCCTCACAAAACTACCCTATTACGTCAGTGAGGCGATGTTGAATCGCTATCAAGCCGTAGCCAGTCGGGTCATCGATCAATCTACCCGCATGTCACAGAATTATTTGACGATCGATAAAGGTCGTTCGGATGGAATATTGCCTGGCATGGCTGTGATTTCTTCGACGGGAATTGTGGGGAAAGTGATGT
This sequence comes from Bacteroidota bacterium, assembly GCA_041191865.1. Classification (GTDB taxonomy): domain Bacteria; phylum Bacteroidota; class Bacteroidia; order Cytophagales; family Spirosomataceae; genus Aquirufa. The sequence continues at coordinate 20,979 of JBEEOB010000070.1, read as the reverse complement.
CTTGTACAGATAATTTAGCTTTAGTTGTTTCTGTATTACATACGAGTAATTCAGTTTCTGCCAAACTAAAACGTAGTGGGGAATTAGGCTACATCAAATGGCCAGGTTATCAAAGTGAAGTTGCTGACATGATGGATGTGTCCAAATATAAAAAGGTCGTTAAAGGAGATACCGTAGTTACCTCGGATTATAATGCTGTTTTTCCTCCGAACATACCGATTGGTATTGTTGCCAAGGTGGGCCTCGAAAAGGATGATACTTTTCACGATATTAAGGTCATGCTTTTCACGCAGTTCGCCACCTTGCAATATGTGTACGTGATCAAGAATCGCTTGGCAGGCCAGCAAGCACAATTGGAAACGACTAAACCGAAATCAGAATAAGATGAACTTCACATTTAATTTTAAATGGTTTTTCTCGGTTGTTTTTGCCATCGCCATCCAGGTGTTGTTTTTGCGTGATATTGCTATTGCCAACGTGGCATTTTGTTTCATATACACCTGGTTTTTGGTGAAAGCTCCCATGCAAATAAATCCCCTATTATTACTTTTGGGTGCGATGTCTGTGGGTTGGTTAATCGATATTTTCTATAATACGCATGGGATGCATGCCTTTGCCTGTGTACTTGTTGCTTGGCTTCGTCCTGTATATTTTCGAATTCTTACACCTGCCAATGGTTACGATGAACGTTCAAGCATTTCTTTGGCTGAAATGAAATGGCTTTGGTTCTTTCCCTATTTATTCCTCATGTTGATGTCACATCATTTGCTCTTATTCATTTTAGAGGCAGGTGATTGGACTTTAATCGGCTTTAGTGTTCTGAAAGCCTTGTCTTCAACTTTGTTAGGGATGGCCGTATTTGGCATTTTAGAGTTTTTCAACCGACCTGAATAGGTCTTTTTGGCAGATTTATTTTTGGTCTTAGATTTGTAGGCATTAGCCCGCACATATCATATGCGATGTGCTTAATCGCCTAACATGGAAATACCTACCCAATCGGTTTCGCAGCCTCAAGCTCACGCCCAAGCGCTATTTGAGAAAGAATTTATGCCGCACCTCGATGCGATGTATAATTTCGCGCTCCGTTTAACGAATGATGAAGATGATGCACAGGATCTTGTTCAAGATACGTGCATGAAAGCTTTTCGTTTCATTGATTCCTTCGAGCCTGGGACCTATGCCAAAGCCTGGTTATTTAGAATTCTAAAGAATAATTTCATTAATGATTATCGTAAAAAATCCCGGGGACCCTCGAAAGTGGAGTTTGAATGGGTCGAGCAGTCTTTCTCGGGAGATGAAGATCAAGAGCCAGCTTCACATGCTGATTTGCATGCGGAAACGGTCAACGAGATGCTGGGTGATGAAATTACAGCAGCGATACAAGCCCTGCCCGTGGACTTTCGCATGATCATCATTCTCTGTGATTTGGAAGAATTTAGCTACGAGGAGATGGCGCGTATTTTGGATATCCCAATCGGGACAGTGCGTTCGCGATTGCATCGCGCGCGAGCTATCTTGAAAGAGAGCTTAGCCACCTATGCAAAAAGCAAGGGGTATCACTGACAATGTGTCACTCCTTCGAAATGAACTTTTTATCCCTTCCTTGTTGTTAAAAAAATTAGTGCATGAAGCACGTAAACTCATGAAAAAGACTTGTACCCATCAGCCTGATTGTTTAAAGTTAATTCAACGGATTATTGACCGCGAAGCTACGCCCGAGGAAGAAGCGGCGTTTCTCGCGAATAAAGATCAGTGTTTACCCTGCCAAGAAGGATTTGAACTCGAGCAATCTTTACGCAAAGCCATTAAATCGAACTGCTCAAGTAAGTGCCCAGAAGCACTTTTCGCTCGCATCAAAGCAAAACTTTTTGTCGTTTTAATCCTTATTTCCATTCTTATTCCGTTATTTTGCTAGCTAATTAAATCAAGCAGCACTTGGAAGGTAAACTCATTATTTTTTCTGCTCCATCCGGATCCGGCAAAACAACCATCGTTAAAGAATTATTGGCGAATAACCCGAATTTAGGGTTTTCCATTTCCGCATGTACACGCGACAAACGTGGGCGCGCTGAGGCAAATGGACAGGACTATTATTTCATGACGCCTGATGAGTTTCGGGCTAAAATTGATGAAGATGCTTTTGTCGAGTGGGAGGAAGTTTATCCGGGAGCATATTACGGAACCTTAAAATCTGAAATTGAACGCATTTGGGCATCTGGTAAACATGTCATTTTTGATGTGGATGTGAAAGGTGGTCTAGCCTTGAAAAACTATTACAAAGAGCGTGCATTGGCAATTTTTGTTAAGGTCCCAACGCTTGAAATGCTGGAAGATCGATTGCGCGCGCGTGGTACGGAAACGGAAGAGTCTCTCTCAAAACGTATTTTCAAAATGAAATTCGAATGGGCTTTTCAAGATAAATTTGATGTGATTCTCGTGAATGATCAATTGAAAGATGCAGTCAAAGAGGCACAAGACTTATTTGATAATTTTACGCGCTAAGATGAAAGTCGGCCTATTTTTCGGATCGTTTAATCCCATTCATCATGGCCATCTGATTATTGCGCAAGCAGTATTAAATCAAACAGATGTAGACCAAATTTGGTTTGTCGTTTCTCCTCAAAATCCGCACAAACAGAGTAAAACGCTCTTGCATGAATTCGATCGCTTAGATTTAGTGGATCGTGCCATTGCCGATAATTATCAATTCAAAAGTTCCGACATTGAATTTCATCTGAGTAAACCATCCTACACCATCCATACGCTTACGCATTTGACGGAGAAATTTCCCAAGGATTCGTTTCGTTTAATCTTAGGTGGGGACAACCTCGAACAATTCAAAAGCTGGAAGAATTACAATCAGATTCTTGATTATTTTGGGTTATATGTTTACCCGCGTGGCGAACAAACGCAGAGTGATTTATGGCAGCATCCAAAGGTCACACGTATTGAGGCGCCCTTATTGCAGATTTCGGCGACGTATATTCGGCAATGCGTCCAACATGGGCAGTCGATAAAATATCTAGTTCCTGATAGCGTTGAGGAGCGAATCCAATCTAAAAAATTCTACATTTAGGCCTTATCGCCTAACATGTGTTTTCCTTTTTTAGCCCTTTCCCATTTTTACGTATTTTAGGTCTCTGGGTCATAGGACTTTTGTGCTACCCCCATGGTTATGTTTTGTTGGCGGTCATTTTAACACTCGCTTTATTCAAGCGTGGTTTAATTAGCAGCCTGCTGCTCATTGGATTTGCATTTTTACGGCTCTATCAAATATCCTCGGAATTCACACAACTCATTCCTAAACACGACGCGTTTGTTTTCCAGGTAAATCAGGCGCCCATACGTGGTCCGCGGGCTTGGAAAACGCAAGCAAAAATCATCGCTGTCCGCCATGGGGAACAATGGGTAAAAGTGCATGCGATATCCAACTTATTTATTCCGGGTAAGGATGTTGTTCCACGTCGTGGACAGGTAATTCAAGCCTATGGGACAATAAAACCGATTCCCTTGCCCCTGTTGCCCGGAGCTTTTGACTGGAGGCATTATTATGCTTTGCAAGGAATTCATACTACTGGCTTTGTGCCAACAGAACATTTGAAGTTGTTGCGAGATGCAAGCCCAACGCAATCTGTTTTTGAGCGTATGCGGACGGAGGCGAGCTCTTATTTACATCGAGTATTACCTCAAGGTGTTCATCGGAATGTTGCGGATGCCATGTTTTTGGGCATTGGTACTACAATCGATTTTGAAACTCGTCAATCATACGCCTCCTTAGGCGCTATTCATATTTTGTCGGTGTCGGGCATGCATGTTGGCTTGCTGTATTTGGGCTTACAATTTATCTTCGGTTTTCTGCTCCGATTTCGCCCTTGGGGCCCTCGATTTTATTTCGGACTCATCATGCTGGTGCTTTGGTCTTATGCAGCTATGTCGGGATTTTCTGCCCCGGTTTTACGTTCTGCTTGGATGTTCTCAGTCTTGTTGTTTGCCCAAATTTTTCGTTTGCGAACCCATCCGATGAATGTTTGGGCATTTTCTGGTTTTGTGTTGCTCGTAATTCAGCCCATGGATCTTTTTCAGGTAGGCTTTCAACTGTCTTATGCTGCGGTGTTGGGACTTATTTTATTCCAAAGGCAAATCGTAGCCTTATGGTCACCGAAGAATTGGCTCATCAAACAAACCTGGGAATTGACATGCGTCGCGATCAGTGCTCAAATATTCACATGGCCACTGATCATTTATTACTTTCATCAATTCCCCAACCCGTTATATTTCTTTTTGCTAAATCCTCTGTTGGTTTTATTTTCGACACTCACCTTAGGCATTGGCTTTATCTTTCTGATTTTAGCTCCGATCATCAGTTATTTCCCGCTTGTTTTTTCGTCGCTTGGACATCTGGTTTTGATCAGTTTCGAACTCCTGCACGGCTTGATGTTTGCCACAACGGATCGTTTTCAAACCGTTATTTCATTTATTCGCTTGAATCGAGCCGAACTAATTCTTTATTATGTGGGCCTCGCTTCACTTTGGCATTGGTGGTCATCCCGAAAAGTATGGGGACTTTTTCTTTGTGTTGTTCTGTTGGCAGGGATTTTGATCCATCGGTTGAGTGAGCCTTTGCATGATGAGGCCTATTTAAGCGTAGCTGACAAACAGGTGGTCTTTCTTCGTACCCAAGGGCTACGCGGGCAAAGCTATGGCGCCGCAAGTCAAGCCTGGCTGCAGTCCAATGCAGGAGCTTGGTGGGCAGGTAATCAGGTGGTGGATACCTTGACAAGCAACTGGCCTAAGGGTAGTTTTCAATGGGAATTTCGAGGAGAGGAATTCGTGTACCTGACAAAGCCGAGTGTCCAACGAAATGCCAACCCTAGTCATCTGATTTTAGATCCTGGCTTAGACTTGCGCGATCCCCGTTTTTTGAAGACATGGCGCGGGTCTACCTGGTATTTCATGCGTAGGCCGAGTGCCTATCGCTTGAATAAATTGAAACCATATTGGCCTAATCAAGTATATTATTTAGCCGAACAATCTGCTGTTCATTTTCCATAAAAAAAGGCTGCCTGATTAAGGCAGCCTTGAAAGATTAGCTAGGTTTCTTCTCGTTACGTTTACGTTCGTTTGGATCTAGGAAGATCTTACGCATACGTAAAGATTTAGGCGTGATTTCTAGGTACTCATCCTTTTGGATAAATTCCATACACTCTTCTAGTGAGAAGTTTAATTTCGGAGCAATTTTGGTATTTGAATCCGTACCTGACGCACGCATATTCGTTAATTGCTTCGCAGCTTGAAGGTTCACTTCGATGTCGTTTTGGCGATTATGCTCACCTACAACCATCCCTGTGTAAACTTCTTCACCTGGATCGATGAAGAACACCCCTCTGTCTTGTAACTTATCGATTGCATAAGGAATCGCTGGACCTGTATTCATGGAGATCAATGAACCATTGATACGTCCTGGAATAGCTCCTTTGAATTCTTCGTATGCAATGAAACGGTGTGCCATGATCGCCTCACCAAATGTAGCAGTTAACACTTTTGAACGTAAACCAATCAATCCACGTGATGGAATGTTGAATTCTAAGTGTTGTAAGTCACCTTTCGGTTCCATGATTAATAATTCACCTTTTCCTTGAGTGGCTAATTCGATTACTTTACCAGCAACCTCCGCAGGAACGTCTACAACCAAGGATTCGATTGGCTCTAAGCGCTCACCATTTTCACCTTCTTTGAAGATAACTTGTGGCTGACCTACTTGTAATTCATACCCTTCACGACGCATCGTTTCGATTAATACAGACAAGTGGAGAATACCACGACCAAACACTAAGAATTTATCTTCACTTTCCGTGGGAACAACTTTCAAAGCTAAGTTCTTCTCTGTCTCTTTGAACAGACGATCACGGATGTGACGAGATGTCACTAATTTACCTTCTTTACCAAAGAATGGTGAGTTGTTAATGGTAAACAACATGTTCATCGTAGGCTCATCGATGGCAATACGTGCCAACGCCTCTGGATTTTCTGCATCAGCGATGGTATCACCGATTTCGAAATCTTCGATACCTGTTACTGCACAAATTTCACCACACTCTACTTTTTCTACTTTTACCTTACCAAGACCTTCGAATACTTGAAGTTCTTTGATACGCATTTTTTTCGTTGTACCGTCAGCTTTACAAAGTGAGATTTGCATCCCTTCTGTCAACGTACCACGCTCTAAACGTCCGATTGCGATACGACCTACGAATGAAGAGTAGTCCAATGACGTAATCTGCATTTGTGGTGATCCTTCTTGAACTTTAGATGCTGGAATGTGCTCGATAATCGCATCCAACAATGGGATGATGTTATCCGTAGGCTTTTTCCAATCTGTACTCATCCAGCCTTGTTTCGATGAACCGTAGATGCATGGGAAGTCTAATTGATCTTCTGTAGCTTCTAAGTTGAACATCAAATCGAATACACTTTCATGTACTTCGTCAGGACGGCAGTTTTCTTTATCTACTTTATTTACAATTACGATAGGCTTTAAACCCAAAGCAATGGCTTTTGAAAGTACGAAACGCGTTTGAGGCATTGGGCCTTCAAATGCATCTACCAACAAAATAACACCATCTGCCATACGTAGAACGCGTTCTACCTCACCGCCAAAGTCGGCGTGACCAGGTGTATCGATAATGTTGATTTTTACTCCATTGTAACGAACAGATACGTTTTTAGACGTAATCGTAATCCCTCTTTCTCTCTCTAAGTCGTTATTGTCTAGGATCAAATCTCCAAATTCTTGATTTTCTCTAAAAATTTTGGATGCATGAATGATTTTGTCAACTAGGGTCGTTTTACCGTGGTCAACGTGGGCAATGATGGCAATGTTGCGAATGCTTTGCATAAAAATGTATTCGTTGAATGAAACGAAATTCCTTTAATTGGGAAATTCAAGGTGCAAAGGTAGGGATTATTTCTTTGAAAAGTGCTAATTGATTAAAAATCAGCAGTTGGGAATTTATTCTGTCAGTGCCTTCGATGCCTTAACACTTGCTTTTGAGCCTAATTGCTCAGCTATTTTTTGTGCAATTCCCTTGGAATCTATCCCGCAAAGCGCATATAACTCACTTTGTTCCCCATGTTCCACGATGTGGTCTGGGATTCCCAAACGAATCATGTTTGCCTGGTACTGGTGATCTACCATGAATTCTGCGATCGCTGACCCGAATCCGCCTACGATAGACGCATCTTCTACGGTTAAGATTGTGTTAAATTTGCGGAAGATTTCATGTAATAGTTTTTCATCCAACGGTTTCGCGAACCGCAGATCGTATAAAGCGGCATCAATTCCTTGACTCGCTAATAGTTCTACCGCTTTGATTGCTTCATTCCCAATGTGCCCTAAACTTAAAATGGCCACATCTTTACCACTTTTCAGTTCCACCCCTGTTCCAATCTCAATTTCCTCAAAATCTGTGCGCCACGCGGGCATCACACCTTGACCTCTTGGATAGCGAATGCTGATGGCCTCGCCGCGATCTTTAAATTTATCCAAAGATGCCGTATACATGATGTTTCTTAATTCTTGCTCATTCCGAGGTGCCGCAACAATCATATTCGGAACACAGCGCATCATCGCAATGTCAAGGTTTCCATGGTGTGTGGGGCCATCGGCTCCTGCTAAACCTGCACGGTCTAAACAGAAAATCACAGGTAATTTCTGCAAACACACATCATGAACGACTTGATCGTATCCACGCTGCATGAAAGAACTGTAAATATTACAGAAAACGGTTAATCCCTGTGTCGCTAAACCAGCTGAAAATGTTACCGCATGTTGCTCGGCTATTCCTACATCGAATGCTCGATCCGGCATCGCTGCCATCATGATATTCAATGATGAACCGGAAGGCATCGCTGGGGTAATCCCCATGATTTTAGGATTTTGTTCGGCAAGCTCTAATAACGTATGTCCGAAAACTTCTTGATATTTCGGTGCTTGTGGATTATCGTAGGTTTTCTTTTCAATTTCCCCCGTCAGCTTATCAAATTTCCCTGGTGCATGCCATAATGTTTGATCTTTTTCCGCGAGTGAATAACCTTTTCCTTTGGTCGTTACGCAATGCAAGATTTTAGGTCCAGGGATATCTTTTAGATCCCGCAAAACGGTTGCCAAGTATTCTACATCATGTCCGTCGATTGGACCAAAATAACGCAGATTGAATGACTCAAATAAATTACTTTGTTTCAGTAATGTAGCCTTTAAGCCATTTTCGATTTTAGAAACGATTTCTTGTGCCGACTTTCCAAAGCGAGACATTTTGCCTAATAAATTCCAAACATCATCCTTTACCTTGTTGTATGTATGGGACGTAGTGATGTCTGTTAGGTATTCTTTTAATGCGCCTACATTCGGATCAATCGCCATGCAGTTATCATTCAGAATGATAATCATGTTGTTTGGAATATCCCCAGCATGGTTCATTGCCTCAAAGGCCATACCCGCTGTCATGGATCCATCACCAATCACGGCTACGTGTTGACGGTCAAATTCCTTTTTGTAACGTGATGCCACAGCCATCCCCAATGCTGCTGAAATGGAGGTAGAGGAATGCCCTACACCAAATGCGTCATACTCGCTTTCCGATCTTTTGGGAAAACCACTGATTCCACCTAATAATCTGTTCGTATGAAAAACGCCTTGTCGGCCTGTCAATATCTTATGTCCGTACGCTTGATGCCCCACATCCCAAACCAACTGGTCATAAGGCGTATTAAATACGTAATGTAAGGCAACGGTTATTTCGGTCACACCTAACGAGGCGCCGAAGTGTCCACCATTAACAGAAACGTGGTCAATGATGTATTGACGCAATTCCTCGCAAACAGCGGGAAGCTGATTGGCTTGTAGCTTACGTAGATCGGCGGGTGCCTGTATCTTGCTTAGTAAGGGGCCGGCGGGGAATTGAGTTGACACAAATAATTTATTCAAGTGAAAGAAAAACTCTACAAAGGTAAAAATGTTTTTGATGCTTACTCATTTTTTTGACTCGCCTTGAATAATCGTCGCTTTTCCGTTTTGCTTAGGCTGTCATAACCCGACTTCGATATTTTATCCAAAATCTGATTTAACTCTTCCTCTTCGATGTTTTCGGCTTGTTTTCTAGGTTTCGCTTCGCGCGTCAAGGAAGCATCGATGAATGGAGAATCTTTTTTTTGCAATATTTCCCAACGTATCGGATGTTCATGCAGATACCCCATCAAAAAGCCTACGAGTGCACCTCCTAAATGGGCAATTTGTCCGCCCGCATTCGTTCCCACGGTTTCCAGCAGTGACCAAATCAAATAAAAACCTGCGATGTATTTGATACGTACAGGACCGATGAAAACTAAATGAACTTCAAAGTTCGGTCGGAGGGTGGCAGCCGCCAAAACAATTGCGAACACGCCTCCTGATGCGCCCAACAAAAAACTTCCATTTTGACGCTCAAAAAAAGGAATAAAATTATAGGCAAGTACAAATGCAATGGCCCCCATGATTCCTCCATAAAAGAAGGTTTGCACGCTTTTATTGTTGCCCACGACTTCTTGTAAAATCTTGCCAAACCAATACAGGAACATCATATTGAATGCCAAATGGAAAATTTCTACATGCACAAAAAAATACGTGATGAAACTCCATGGGTGTGAGAGGTTTTCGGTAAAATTGGCCGATAAGGTCAGCTGCTCTAAAAGCAATTCATATACGATTTCCTTGCCACTAATAATCATGAGTAAGCGAACCAACATCAGCACAAGAAAAAGCAAACAATTCACCGCAATGATTTTCAACAATCCCTCACCGGGCTGCTGTAATAAGCGCTGAAAGTCTTGCCAAAATCCGCGCATATCAATAGAAATGATTGCGTTTGGTCTTCCATACCATCAAAAGGATGACAGCAAATACCATTCCACCAATGTGGGCAAAGTGCGCAACATTGTCGCCTTGGTATTGTTGAATTCCTTGGTAGAGCTCGTACAATCCATAACCGCTTACAAAGTATTTTGCTTTGATGGGAATTGGAAAAGGAAATAAATACATCTCAGAATTTGGGAACAAATAGCCGAATGCCATCAAGATGCCAAATATCGCGCCGGAAGCTCCTGCCAATTGGCTGCGATTTACATATTCCGCATAGTTTTCGCGCGCCCACTCAAGATTCACATTTCCGTCTGGTAATGAGATTACTTGATAGTGTTGTGCATAATCATACAAATGCATAGAACTAGGGTCACTTAAAACAATTTCTGTCGCCCGACGAAAATCGGCAAAATCAATAAAGTGCTGAATGCCCATGTAGAGCAAACCTGCTCCAATGCCACAAAAGAAATAGAAAAATAAAAAGCGTTGGGCTCCCCAGATGCGTTCTAGCAATGAGCCAAACATGTATAGGCCAAACATGTTACCCAATAAATGCATAAAACTTGCATGAACAAACATGTAGCTAACGACCTGATAAACATGGAAATCTTTCGCCTGGAAATAGTGTAAGCTCAATAAATCCTGAGGTAAAAAGCCGCCAAGAACATACACAGCGATGTTAATGAAAATTAAATTTCGAACGGTAGGAGATAGGTTTCTAAACATAATTTTATTCTTCGTAAGCCCAATCAATGCGCGTTTTCATGTCCTTAACCAATAGTCCCATCGCTTTAAAACTTGCACGAATCTCATCAACCTTATCATATTCCCGCTTCTCTTTGAAGGAAGCATACAATGACAACATTCCTTTGATCAAGGCTTCTTGATTCGCTGGGAATTCCTCGCGAAGTCCTAATACTTGTTCGAGGAAGTTCATGTAATTTGTTTTCAAGCGACTAAAAACGGCTTCGCCTAATTGCGCGAAGGCAAGTTGGCCAGTGTGCAATTGGTTAATCTTTTTTAATAACGTAAACAAGTGTGAAATTGTTACGGCTGTATTTAAATCGTCATTCATTCCGTCGTAGCAGCCCTGAATCGCCGCATCGATTTCTGCTACTTGCTCAGCATCGATTGTAAGCGCATCAGCTGCGTCAAACTCCATTCCTTTGATGATGCGTAATCCATTTGCGATACGTTTGTATCCTTTTTGAGCAGCTTTTAAGGCTTCATTTGAGAAGTCAAGCGTGCTGCGATATTGCGATTGTAACATGAAGAAACGAACGGTCATCGGGCTGTATGCTTGCTCCAATAAAGGGTGCGCACCAGCAATTAATTCGCTCGGTAAAAAGGAGTTTCCAAGGGATTTACTCATCTTTTGGCCATTGACGGTCAACATATTCGTATGCATCCAATAGCGGACAGGGGCGCGGCCGTGTGCTGCTTTCGCTTGAGCGATTTCGCATTCATGGTGTGGGAATTTTAAGTCCATACCACCTCCGTGGATATCAAATGTGTCGCCTAAATATTTATGGCTCATGCAGGTACATTCCAAATGCCAACCCGGGAAACCATCTCCCCATGGTGAAGGCCAGCGCATGATATGCTCAGGGGAGGCTTTTTTCCAAAGCGCAAAATCCAAGGGGCTGCGTTTTTCGCCTATGCCGTCCAGGTCGCGTGTTTCGGTTAATAAATCATCCAATATGCGGCCCGACAAATGCCCGTAGTCTCCGCCTTGTTTGTTATACGTTTCGATATCGAAGTAGATCGAACCATTGGATTCGTAGGCTAAGCCCTTATCCAATAAGATTTTTGTGGTTTCGATTTGCTCGACAATATGTCCAGTCGCTGTAGGTTCAATGCTTGGAGGCAATAAATTAAATTGCGTCAACACATCATGAAAGTCATTCGTGTAACGTTGAACAATTTCCATGGGTTCTAATTTCTCCAATTTGGCCATTTTGCCAATTTTGTCTTCGCCTTCGTCTCCATCACCTACTAAGTGTCCTACATCCGTGATGTTACGTACATAGCGAACTTGGTAACCAATGAATTTCAAATAGCGGTGTAGGATGTCAAATGACGTAAAGGTTCTTAGATTACCTAAATGCACAAAATTGTAGACCGTCGGCCCGCAAACATAAAGCCCTACATGGGGCGCATTGATTGGGCTAAATACTTCTTTTTCTCGGCTGAGTGTGTTGTATATTTTTAACGGCTGCATGAATCCTAAGTGCTTTTGTAGAGTCCTCAAAAAGGAATTAAAATTACGCCGATTCTTTTAATTCACCAAACTTAGCATTTTGACAAATTGAAACGATTCTTTTCAGATTGTGTTATCTTTGTGTGTTTTTTGAAAATCACATATACATGTTGCTGAAGATAGTAGGCGAGGACAAATCGCTTCAACGTATTTTTTTACAATTTCCCGTTCGTTTATATGCATCGGATTCCAATTGGATTCGCCCATTAGACACGGATGTTGCGAATGTATTTGATCCCAAGAAAAACGGTCATTTTAAGCATGGCGAAGCAATTCGCTGGATATTGTTTGATGATAAAGGTATTGCGATCGGTCGGGTAGCTGCTTTTTATGAACCAAGCAAAGACGAGGTTCCGGTGGGTGGTATGGGCTTTTTTGAGTGTATCGAGGATGAGACAGCTGCTTTTTTACTCTTTGATGCTTGTAAGTCTTGGTTAATTTCGAAGGGAATGCAAGGCATGGATGGGCCGATTAATTTTGGTGAGCGAGATAGCTTTTGGGGATTGATGGTCAAAGGCTGGGAGTATGAACCGACCTACAAAATGCCTTGGACGAAGGCCTATTACATCGATTTCTTTGAAAAATATGGGTTCCAGGATTACTTCCAACAATACGTTTATGTATCATCCATTACGGGAGCGAACGTAACACCGGCTATTGAGGAAAAGGCAAATCGCATTTATCAGAACCCGGAATATGTATTTAGACACATCGAAAAGTCAAATCTGTCAAAATATGCGGAGGACTTTAAGGTCATTTTTAATGCGGCTTGGGCGAAATTCCCCGGGGTAAAGGAAATGAGTTCAGAGCAAGCCCAGCGTCTGGTTAAGACCATGAAACCGATCATTGACGAGCAATTATTGTGGTTTGCCTATACGCAAACGGGAGATCCAGTTGCTTTTTTTATTGTAATCCCTGACCTCAACCAGATTATTAAACACTTGAATGGGCGTTTAAATTGGTGGGGCATGATTAAATTTTTATTATTGAAAATGCGCGGTGCATTGACACGTGCCTGTGGAGTGATTTTTGGTGTTGTGCCTGATCACCAAGGCAAGGGTGTTGAATCAGCCATCGCTTTACGTTTCCGGACAGCTGCCCGTGAAAATCCATTCTATCCGTATGAGACGATGGATATGAATTGGGTCGGGGATTTTAATCCGAAAATGCTTCGCTTTGTTTCCCAATTAGGTGCGACAAACGAGAAAACTTACATTACTTATCGTTTATTTTTTAATCCAAACCAGCCATTTAGTCGTTGTCCTAAGGTTGGTTAAATCCTTAATTATGAGTTTATTAACAATTGGATCCGTTGCATTTGACGCTTTGGAAACACCATATGGGAAAACCGATAAAATTATCGGGGGATCTTGTACCTACATCGCATTGGCGTCTGCATTTTTTGTTCCACGCGTAAATGTCGTTGCGGTTGTAGGGGATGATTTTCCTCAAGCCTACATGGATACCTTAACGTCCAAAGGCATTAATTTGGACGGTCTTCAAATCAAGCAAGGGGAGAAATCTTTCTTCTGGGCAGGTAAATACCATAATAACATGAATTCCCGAGACACTTTGGTGACGGATTTGAATGTGTTGGCTGATTTTAAACCTGTTATTCCCGCTTCTTACCAAGATTGCGATTATTTGATGTTAGGTAATTTGACGCCACAAGTTCAGATTGAAGCGATCGAAGGTTTAGCAAAGCGTCCTAAGCTTATTGTGATGGACACGATGAATTTCTGGATGGATGTTGCGATGGATGATTTGAAACGTGTGTTGAAAATGGTCGATGTGCTTTGTATCAATGATGAGGAGGCGCGTCAATTATCGGAACAATACTCCTTGCGAACAGCTGCCAAATTGATTATGGCCATGGGACCGAAAACCTTGATTATTAAGAAAGGGGAGCATGGTGCTTTGTTGTTCCAAGATCAGAACATGTTCTATTGCCCAGCCTTGCCATTAGAAGAGGTGTTTGACCCTACGGGTGCGGGCGATACCTTCGTAGGTGGCTTCATTGGCTATTTAGCAAAAACAGATGATACCTCTTTCGAAAATATGCGTAAAGCCATCGTTTATGGTTCTGCAATGGCTTCTTTCTGCGTAGAGAAGTTTGGTACCGAGCGTTTGCTTGAAATTACGGATCAAGATTTAGAAGGTCGTGTGAACGAATTCCGGGAATTAGCTCGTTTCTAACGACCTCCCACGATTACTTCATGTAGATTTGTTGGGTCTAGGTATTTGTTAGCTAGTTCCAACAAATCTTCTGTAGTACAAGCAAGAATTTGTGCTTGAAATTGATCATAAAAGTCCAAAGGTAGATTTTCCATTTGAATGACTTTGATCTTTTCTGCGATATCAAATGCTTGCGTAAGTTCACCTGTGAAACTCCCCATCAGGTAGTTTTTGACTAGTTCGAGCTCATCCTGCCCCACTTTCTCAACTTGCAGTCGGCGCATCTCTTTGCGAATTTCATTGCAAGTTTCTGCTACATTTTCGTTTGCAACATCGGTCCCTACGACCCAATAGCCCGCGCGAAGCATGGGGACAATCGAAGAGGAAATTCCATAGGTAAATCCTTTTTCTTCTCGGATGTTTTTTTGCAATCGAGAACCGAAAAATCCACCGAATAAAGTATTCAATACGCTAAATTTAAAGTAGTCAGGATTATTCCGTGTCATCGATAGTTTCCCCAAACGGATAGATGATTGAAGTGCTTCTTCGCGATACGCTTGTGTAACTTTAGCCGTAACCTGGCTTGGTATAAACGCGTGAGGAGGCTTGCCGGGATTCGTATCTAGTTGTTCAAAAGTGCTTCGAACGGCCTCGAGTTCATCTTGACTGATTTTTCCCGAAAGGAAGATTTGCGGCATATTGCCCAGCCAGTATTGTTGGTGAAAATTTGTCAGGTCTTTTTGCTGTATGGATTCAATGCTCTCTTGTGTAGAAATACGGCCATACGGATCTCCCTCAAAAATCTGTTGGCGTAATAATTGACTCGCTGAAAAAGCGGTTTTTTGCCAATTTAATTTGTTTTTCTGAACCTCGATGGCAATTTCTTTCTCAAACTCCTCCATGGGGAAGGTCGCTTCTTGAATGATTTCTAGCACATAGGGCAAGAGGGATTTAAGGTGTTTGCTAAGACCATACAAGACAAAGGTCGCATGATCTAAATTCGTTTGTACATCCCAAAAGGCACCATAGAAATCGAAAAGCTGATGGATTGCGGTTGCATCACGTTGCTTTGTCCCTCGTTTCATCAAAGAACTTGTTAAGCTCGCGATACCAGCCTTTTCTGCCGCACTTGCTCCAGCAGCTACCGTAAATTCCAGTTTGAACACCGCTTGTTCGCCCAGTGACAAAGACTGCATCTCAATGCCATTGGATAAGCTCGTCGTTGTGATAGCTGGGAATTTGATAAGTTCAATCGGATAGGTAACTGGGGCAATGGTTCGATTCAGCATATAATAGGTCTATAAAACAAATGACATTCCGGTGGGAATGTCATTTGTCAAACAAGAAGTTTGTTTAATTATCTTTTACCGTTGTCGTTGTTGATCGCTGCCAACAAAGTCACGCGTAAGGTATTAGCTAATGGGCTACTTGTACCTGTAGGAACTAAGTAAGCAAAGTCAAAACCGTATTTTTGGTCTAATTTAAACCCAACACCCATCGTGAAGTATTTACGATTTCCTTTCATTTCGCTTTCGTTGAAATAACCACCACGAATTGCAAATGTGTTGTTGAATAAATATTCAGCACCTAATGAAGTTGTCACTTCTTTTAACTCTTCTCCAAATCCATCGGGAGCATCAAATAATGAACCGAAGATACCGCCGATCGCTGAAGTTGTTGTAGGGTCTGTACCTACAACTGTTGGTTTTCCTGATGCATCAATCGTTGTTGATTGTGGTGTAGGAACCATCAATTTGTTGAAATCTAACGTAAACGTCAATTTGTTTTTATCATCGATTTCTTTCACGGCTGCAACACCCGCGCGTAAGTTCGTAGGGATGAAGTTTTTCTCTGCTCCACCGTAAGATACCTTACCTGAAATGTTTGAAAGAACTAAACCATAGGTATATTTCCAGTTCTTCTCAGAGTTTGTGTTCCAGTATAAAGCGATATCAGCTGCAACCGTTTGTGCAGGCTTCATAGCTGTCCCTGTTGTAGAAGTGCCTTGGTAGTTTCCTAATAAATTTGAGTTGATGTATTTCAAGTTAACACCTAAAGAAAGACTGTTAGAAAGTTTTCTTGCATGTGTTACTGTCAAAGCATATTCTTTGGAGTTGAAGTTCCCCATGCTTGATCCATTAGAGGAAGTGGCTTGAAATAGACCCTGATCGAAGTAGTTAATTGAAAAACCGAAGGCTTGGTCTTTCGTTGTTTTCTTGTAACCAGCAATACTGTATAATGCCATGTCATTAGTTAATGATCTCAGCCACGGAGCATATGATATTGCGAAACCTAGGTCTTTGTCTGCTCCGGCTAATTTTGCAGGATTCCAATAAATTGAATTAGCATCTGCTGAAATAGCAACACCGGCATCTCCCATGGCTGCTGATCTTGAATCAGGTGCCACATTTAGGAACAACATCGTTGGTGTTGGAACTCTACCTGGATTTAAATTTCCAGAAACCAATGTTTGGCCATAAGCTACTGTTGCGAAGCAAACAGTTAATGCTGTGAATAGCGCTTTGTGGAAAATTGAATAATTCTTTGTCATTGTATATTAATTATAAGAGAGTCTTTCTATTCAAAAAAGCTAAAGTCAAAAATAGGCAATTTTTAGGATAATGAATGTGGGATATGCAAAAAAAATATGAAAACTTATTTTAGGGTAATGTTTTGATATGATACGTTTTAATTTCATTTGTTAGGGTGTCCTTTAATTGAATAGCTACAACCATAAGCGAATTGAATTGTGCAAAGGTAGCGGTAGGCCATTCAAATTCAATCTTCCCCTTATTGCCTCCTTCATAACTGCTTATGCCTCTTTGTATCGTAATTAATCGGCCTAACAGATCATAAAGTTGAATTTCATAAGGCATTACATTCCAGGGCTTTTCCTGGTTGAAAACAAAGTGGAATGTAGGTCCTAAGGGATTCGGATAAAGATAGCCACTACTGGAGGCTACATCGGATTGTTTTACCTGGAAACTTAACGACGCTTCGGCATAATTATTGTAGATGTCCCAACAAAATGCTTGAATTTTATGGGATCCCGGTGCCAATGATTTCAGTTGGATGTTGATTTCTCCGTGATTGGGGTTACTTAGGGCTGGAATAAAATGACTGGCTAGTTCGATTCGAACACTGTCATCTAAGATAAGGTAAGCTATTTTACCTATTGCATTTTGCCAAATCAAACCCGAACTATCTGCGACTGAAATCGTTAGCTTTGGGTTTGGGCTTGTTGCTTTTACATCCTCATCTGGAAATTCCAGGCGTATAAACGGAGCCATATTTTCTGATGCTTGCTTATGCTGCCATGGACCTAAATCAATAGCGGCGGCTTGTTTTTCCGCTGATCCCACTGTCCAGGCATGAAGCTGATATTTTTCCTCCGGAGATAAGCTCGGCATGTTTTTTAGGCTGATTTTTAACGTGTTATTCGTACTCGACCCAGCCGCTTTCCATAAAATGGGACTCATATTAGTATATTGGAAGGCTGTATTTTTTGTTCCTAATGTCTTTTGTGGTTCACGCATGCGGTAAAGTGCAATTTGCATATTGCTACCCTTGAGCGGCAACCCCTTTAAGGTAATTTCTTGCTTGTTGGTATCAATAGCCATTTGCAGACTTAAGTTTGTCCAAGGTAGAGCGAGTGTTGGATCGCCCATTAATTGAACATTCCGGTTGATTACGCCTGTTTGGCTCGCATTTTTTGCGTCGCGAAATAAATCACCCAAGCGATATGTTGCGTTCTCTTTATTCGTAATCAGGGCCCGGTAAAATGCCTGTCCAAAGAGGTAGTTGCTACTCTGAAATACGGGTCTGGTGGTACTAATTAATGCGATGGCCCCACCTTGATCAGACAATAAACTCACCTCGCCGCCAGATAAGATATTGGGGTCATCAAATCGTCCAAATTGGCATGTAGCCGTAAGTAAAATGGGTAAATGATTGCTATTGTTTAGTTTTACCAGGTCATTTGTTGTCAGCATTTTCTCGTCGGTCCACCCGCTCTCCGAACCATGTCCCATGAAATGAATGAAATCCGCTTTTTCTTCAAATAGTTTTAAAACTGCCTGCGTTCCGGCTGGACTCGTATAGATGCCATTCAATGATTGCATTGGATATTGATCCAAATAGACCTTTTCTTGACTTACCGGTAACATGGCCGCCTGAAGCGTGTTCGAAAAATCTTCTGCATCCTGCATGTGAATGTTGGAATCACCATCATCAGCGACCCAGGCAAATCGCGGTGTGCTTGTGATTTGTTTTGATTCATAATCTGCCAACTTATTAATAAACATGATGGCTTCTTGCGGATTCTTTACGGGAATACGGCCTATTGCCACTTGCAAGAGGTCTCCTTCTTGCCAGGCGCCTGTTGTTGCGGAGAGACTTCCATAAAAGTCGTCGCTTGCATAACTTAACAGGGGATGAAAGGACTCTTCACTCTGATAGGTTGGGACGAAACAGGATTTTTCCAGCGCGGTAGAAACGGCATTCTGACCTTTGTAATCAACGGACGCGTCACCCAATAAAATCACATATTTTAGTTTAGAGCCCGGTTTTTGAAATTGATACCGGATGAAATTTCGCAATGCTGTAACATCTTGTTTTCCTCCGCTGAAATCATGGTAGATGGCTTGGGTCGTGATATGTTTCGTTGTAATTTTTCGTTGTATGGTTTTATAGTTTGCGAGGCTACGCGCTGCAGTTTCAAGAATTGGACTTGACAGGATGACTAATTCCGTATCTACTGGGAGATCAAATGCATTTTGATTGTTTACGAACCCACAAAAGTTGGGTTCGTTGGCTTTTTCTAGATTGGCAATGGCCAACCGACTATTGGGCTGAAATAAATAGCTAAACCCTGTATTTTTGGCCATTTTTTGCCACGTTGAGCCGCCATTATTGATCCAGATTTGTTGGCTTGAACGCAAATTCGCAATTTGGATGTGAAGTAAGGAGTCCGATGTGTTGGGTAACAAGTAGAGGGGATTTTCATGATTTCCGTCAAAGCTTTTGGGGTACAGTAGACTGATGTAATCCAAATAGCCAGTGCCTCCAGTACTTTGGAAATTGATGGGCCAATTCCACGAATTGTTGCTTAATACAGGCTTTACCCAGGAGTTTAGTTCCTCATTCGTCGCTTTTTGGTCGTATCGACCTCCTAGTATGGGAGACATGGCGATGGACTTGCCAAGAATCGGAATGGAAAAGGTGCTTGGCGAAACACTCGCGGAATATAATTTGATTTTCAAGTTAGCATCCTGTCCCGCCAAGTAATCGGCTAACGTGTATTGGATAACTTTCGTTGAATTGCCGTAGAATGCATCGCCTAGCCAAGTTTGGCCTGATTGAAGTAGGTTATAGGTTTCGGGTTCATAGTGTTTTAATGCCCATGCATAGGGTAAATAGGAGGTGCCTGTTAGGGCATTTTCAATTTCTTTGATGGGATTCGTTTTGGGCGCATCGATTTGGACAAAATAAAATGTCGAATCGCTGTAGAGATTGGTTTCTTGCTCCCAAGTTGCCTTTTGATGAAGTGCATGTGGTGAATCGCCCCAAAATAATACGCTCCAGGTCTTATTCGTTCCCGACTGGTAATATGCAGGGATTACCTTTAGCATTCCCGTTTGATAGGAATCAATGGGATTTAACATGCCCGTATGGGCTGTGTAGATAGTGATTTTATCTGGCCCAGTGTTTTCAATGTTATGCTTCGCTAGCCAGGCTGCGTTAATTTGGTAGAATCCCGACTGGGTAACAGCTAATTTAATCCATTTGCCTTGTTGGAGTGGGGAACTCGATTGCCCATGTGATGCTAGGGTAAACACGAAAAACACCAACAAAAGCAGGGTTGAACTAAGAGTTAGCTTCGCTAGGTTGAACTTGTGCATTTTTCGCTACGAGGTATAATTTACCGGTGTTTACTTCTTGGCAAATGTAGCGGGTTCTTCGTAGTTTCCCTTTCTTCAGGATGAGGTTTTTTAAATGGAATGTTGTTCCCTCTGGGAGGTTGAAAAGTAATATGGCCGCTTCTTGTTCTGTGGGGGCATCGTATTTTTTCAGCGTTTCCACTAGGGGTGTAAACCCATTGGATGTGGCAACCGGATTTTTCAAATAGGCTTTCAGTACTGTGACCAATTCTCCTGGCAACAATTCAGGATCTAATAGGGGGGTGAATAATTCAAGAAAAGCATCTTTCCATTCCTGTCCATGGGGGTTAACCTTGTTCTTGAATTTCAAGTAAGTGATGAGATGTGCTACTTCATGCAAATACGTCACAAGAAACGCATAAGGATTTAAATTGTTGTTGACCGTAATTTGATATCCTTTATCAGGGGCAAAACGAAAATCCCCCAATTTTGAATCTCGTTTTTTTGAAACGATAAAGTCAAAGCGATGTTCATCCCACAGATTGAAACAGTATTCTGCCACTTTGGGAGGAAAGTGGTCCAGGAATGATGTTATTTTTCTGCTCTTGTTCATGGATGGGCATAAAAAAAGTCCTTCGCATGCGAAGGACTCTTTTGTGAGACTGGCTAAAATTATTTAGCAGCAGCAGTGTCAGCAGCAGCTGTATCAGCAGCAGCAGTATCAACTGGTGCAGCAGCAGCTGTATCAGCAGCAACTGAATCAGCAGCAGCCT